>JANNRX010000353.1:0-1638 GCA_031401875.1 Hyphomicrobiales bacterium
GGTTTATTAGTGAGAAACAATGTTGAACATAATTGTGATGATGTTATATCGTCGGCAGACTGGTATAAAACGATATTCGAATATTTGGACGGTAAGTATGTGGATGCAAAAATTCTGAAATTAAAAGATGAAAAAACACTCGATGTATTTTACTCTGTTTTATTAGTGTCGTTCGGTCTAAAAAAGTCTTATAAAGAGTTCCCTCACTTTTATCGTTTTCCAACTAATATTAAATTGGAATCACCATGCGGAACATCCTGGGAAAGATTGGAGGCTCACTTTTATAATTACGATCCTACGCTTGCCCCCGAAGGTAAAACGGTTATGGCTTCTTGTTTCTACACAAAAAACGGAAATTATTGGATCGATCTTCGTAAAAATGACAGAATAAAATACAGAGAAGAAAAAAAGAAATTTATTGCAGCCCTTATTGATTTACTGGAAGTGAAATTTCCGGGAATCAGCGAGGATATTGAAGTGGTTGATTTTGCTACCCCAGCAACGGTATTGCGCTACACTTTTAATTGGCAAGGCAGCACACAAGGTTGGCTTCCTGGCGAAAATACTGCGGCGTCAAGTCCCATTAAATTTAACTTACCTAACCTTAAAAACTTTTATTATTCAAGTCATTGGAGCCGTCCTGGCGGAGGTTTGCCAATAGCAATCGATCAGGGTAGGGCGGTAACAAAGGCAATCTGCAAACATTACAAAAGAGAGTTTACAACCACTAAGTTTTCGTAAAAAGTCATGCTGAACTCGTTTCAGCATCTAGTAGATCCCGAAACAAGTTCGGGATGACGTTTAGAATTCCAAAACATTTCGTAATTTTAGTTCTTAATGAAAGCAATTCTTTTTTATATTTTCCTACCTTTCATTTATCTGCTTTCTATATTGCCGTTTCCAATCTTGTATTTAATTTCTGACTTTTTTTATTTTTTGATGTATTACGTAATCGGTTACCGAAAAAAAGTGGTATTCCAAAATTTTAAGAATTCTTTTCCAGATAAAACGCATGAAGAATTAAAACAAATAGAAAAGAAATTCTATAACTATTTATGTGATCTTTTTTTAGAAACTTTTAAAACCCTAACCATTTCGCCGGAACAAGTCAAAAAAAGGTGTCAATTCACACCGGAGACTATTGCATTATTTGAGAAGCTTAATGCCGACAAAAAAAGCTGCATTATTGTAATGGGTCATTTTGGTAACTGGGAGTGGGCGGGCAATACTTTTGCTTTGGCATGTAAACAGCAATTGTACGTGATCTATCATCCTTTAACAAATAAACAATTCAATCAGTTATTCTATAATATGCGCACCCGTTTCGGTACAAAATTATACGCTATGAAAGATACCATTCGCGAAATGATTAAGAATAGAAATGAAATTAATGCAACAGCTTTTATTGCCGATCAAACTCCTGCTCCCGAAAGCGCCTATTGGACCACTTTTTTAAATCAGGATACTCCCGTTTTTTGGGGGACTGAAAAAATTGCACAAAAATTAAATTATCCGGTGGTTTATGTTACTGTTAACCGGGTAAAAAGAGGGTATTACGAAGTGAATTCAGAAATTTTAGTGAACGAGCCAAAGCAAACCAAAGAAGGGGAAATATCAGAATTACATACCAAAAAACTG
>JANNRX010000354.1:0-3000 GCA_031401875.1 Hyphomicrobiales bacterium
GAACCTGCAAAATTTCAAACCGGTGCCGGGCGGAATTACACCCTTTCATGGGTCGAGCTATATCCAGATCGTCGGATTCGATGACGATGGCCCGGTTGTTGATGCCGTGCTGAGCTATTCGCAGTCAACCGACCCGGCATCTCCATGGTTTGCCGATCAGACCCGGCTTTATTCGGCCAAGCGCTGGAATCGTCTGCCGTTCACCAAGGCCGCAATAGCAAAAGATAGCCTTGGACCAGCGCTGCGCATCAAGGAATGAGCCGAGCGCGGCGGTGACTGGAATGAAGGTGGCATGTGCAACAACCCCTAAACTACCCGCCCCATCACTCGAAACCAGTTCAGCCCGCCCTCACCGCAGCAGCGCGGATTTGGTCGTTGGGGGCACCGTTGGCTGCGAGCGCGAAGAGGCTTTGTGCCTGTTGGTCGCTGAGGCGGTATAGGTCGCGGTAGTCGACACCGGCCTCCACCACTTTTCGCGCGAGCTGGGCTTGCCTTGCTTCGCGCGACTGGGCGCCAAAGCCACCGGAAGCCTTTTTCCCCAGCTGGCTTTTTGACAGCCAGTCCGACGAATTTTCAACGAAGGGCATAATGCCAAGCTGATCGCGGACCACGCCGAGTGGCTGGGGCAGCAAGCCTTCCCAAGGAACGAAAACGGCCGGACAGACGCCGTGCGCCGCCAGCCCCCGGGCATGCGCCGCTTGCAACAGCCCCCGCCACCGCGCCTGCCCGAAATCGGGACGGATAAAGTATCGCGGCCCAACGCCAAAGGGTGAGCGCGCCAATGTGTTGAACGAGAGGCCATAGAGATAGGCGTGCTGGAAGTAGAGGAGCATGCCCTCGCCGGCCAGATCAGTGCCATGCCCGCTGACGACATGGAACAGATCATGCAGCCATCTGATCCGTACGAGATAGTATCGCGCATCGTCGCTCATTTCAAACGAGTCGAAAAAGCCGTCCTTGTAAATCAGCCCGGCCAGCAAATAGCCCGGCACACCCGAAGGATTGTCCATCGCATCATGAAAGGCCCGGCCCAGGCTGCCCTCTGGCATGGCCTTGAGTGCAGCGGTGTTGGAGAGCGAAACGCCGAGATCGGGGCGATCAGCAAGCAGCCGCTTGCCCGTCGGATGGACGCGCATGCGTTCGACATCGGCAAGGATTTCCGGCCCGCGCGCCAGCATCTGAATGCGCGGCACCTGCTTTGCGCCGCCCTGCGAAACCGGGTTTTTCAGCCAGCGATAGCCCGCCACCATAGCCGCAGGAATATATCGCTTTTCCAATGTCCGCTTTTGCACTGTACAGTCCCGATCCTGCGCACCCGGCTACACGTATGCCGGAGTGATGACGGGATAGCTGCGCTGTGCTGGAACCGTCAATAGGGGTTCCCGGCGTGGCCCTCGGCTTTGCGGAATATCTACTGTTGCGTGATCGGCAAATTGGCGCACTTCACGCTTGAACCGGCCAGTGGCTTGCGTTAGTTCAGCGAGACAATGGGGGACGTCCTGCCAATACATTACGCGCTCAGTGAAGCGCTGATCGTGATCGCAGCGATCTATGCCGTTGCGCGGGCTTGGCCTGTGAACCGCTGGTTCGCGGTGGGTTTGGCAGCGGCGGCGGTGGCAGCACTTGTTGCCGTCGTCCGGATTGCGGGCGGTTTGACCGGCGACATCATCCTCCTCCACGAATTTCTGTCGCGCTATGGCGCGCTCATTGGGCTTGGCTGCATGGCTGGGGCATTGCTCAGCCATAAGGCGTGGCTGCCCCCGCTGGTCGGCATGGTTGCTGCAGCGCTGGCGATGGCTTTTCCCTCCACCCACCTGCTTCTATTGGCAGGGCTGATCCTGGGCGGCGCAGCCCTTTCGTATCGCCGCACAGCGGAGCGGAAACTTCTGGCGGCGGGCAGTTTTGCCGTCTTGCTGCTCGCGGGACTTGTCAGCTTGCCGTTCCGTGTTGATCATCCTGCGATCGGCTGGCACATCTTTCATACTTTAGTGGCGGTGTGGTATGCGCTGGTGGCGGCTTTTGTGACGGGTTCACTACTGTCGCACCGAGAACGGGTATCATCATGACGGGCGCACTTCTTGGTCAGCTCGCATCATTGGCGGCCACCTTTTTCCTGATTTGGCTGACCTATTTTCTGGGATTTCGCGGCGGGCGGCGGTTTGAGAACGAAGACGCCTTTCTCGCGTTGTGTGCGCCATACGGCGGGGCCAAGCAACATTTGATGGACGCTGGCGGGGCGGGCGGCATTGCTTTGCTGGCTGACGGCCAGTTGCTCGTTGCCAAAATGGTTGGCGAAAAGGTCGCTACGCGGGTCTTTCCGCCGTCGACTATTGACAGGCTCGTGTCTTCGCCAGCAAAAGATGGCCAGCATTTGTTGCTCACTTTGCAGTTCAAGGACTTCGGATATTCGGCGATGACGTTAGAAACGAACATGGGGGCGCTTCCTGCTTGGCTTGATCGGCTCCCAACAAAAGGGAGGATTGCGTGATGCCTGAAACCCCTGCATGGGCAACGGCCAATATTCTGGGCGCCTCGATTGCCGTATTTTTCTTCGTGATTATCGCCGAGATGTTGTGGGCGCGCAGCCGCAAGAACGGTGTCTATGAAGTCAAGGATACCGCCACATCGTTGCTGATGGGGGCGATCAGCCTGATCACCGACGCGGCCTATGCGGGCGTGCACTTGGCGATTGTTTTGCTCGTTTACGAAGCGCGCTTGTTCGATATCGGTTGGTCATGGTGGGCCATGATCTTGTGCTTTTTTGCCGTGGATTTCGCCTATTATTGGGGCCACCGGCTGAACCACGAGCACCGCTTGTGGTGGGCGAGCCACGTAATTCATCATTCCTCGCAGCATTTCAATGGCTCGACAGCGCTTCGCCAATCTTGGACGGGACTGTTGGGGATTGGATTCTTCCTGCGCCTGCCGATCGTTTTCCTCGGCTTTCCTCCGGCGATGATGATCTTCTTCATCGTGATTACTGCCGCCTATCAGCTGTGG
>JANNRX010000355.1:0-6569 GCA_031401875.1 Hyphomicrobiales bacterium
GGGAAGGTTTTTGTCCTTGCAGGCGGTCCATTTCGATCTCACCATGTTCAAAATTCCTTCTCTGAGGGCAGCGCGGTTAAAATGGCCCATTGTTTCGCGCTTCTGTCTCGCAAACCGGACGGTTTGCTTCACCAGAACCACGTCACACTGTACCATTTTTCCTCGCGTCCACCATCTGTTCCTAACGGACGACAGGCCCTAGTTCTGGGGTAAGCCATTGCATGCCTGATCAGGGGGGGTAAGACAATGTTTCGTTGTCAGGGCCATTGACGCTGCTGTTTATGACGAAGAGGGCTAGCCAAGTTTTGGCTTTTCTATTATGGGGACCCATTCAGATTTGATTGACCGCACAATTACGCTCCGGTCTTCCGGAGCAGGAGAAGAACAATGGCTGTTCCAAAGCGTAAAACATCGCGCATGAAGCGCGGGTTCCGTCGTTCACACGATGCACTTTCCGCACCGACCTACGTCGAAGACAAGAATTCGGGCGAATTGCGCCGTCCGCATCACATCGATCTGAAGACAGGCATGTACCGTGGCCGTCAAGTTCTCAAGGTAAAGACAGAAGCCTGATTTTGCCGTTTTCAAGTTTTGCATAGAGCCGGTCCCTGAGGCCGGCTTTTTATTGCCTGCCCGTCAAGCCGCAATATTGATGCGCGATGTTTCTGGCGCTTGTAGGTTTGACACCGCGAGATAGGCATGTCTCGCTTCTTCCGGTGTGCATTTGCGCCGCTGCCGATAGGCCGCCGCCGCATGCCGAGCCGCCAGCAATTGAGCAATAAAGCCGGAGCTGGCACGATGGGATGAATGCCCCTTGGTGTCTTTTGCAGTCTCACTGTTCCGGCTGGGCGATCCAACAATTGTCAGGCTGCGGGACAGTGCAACGGGCTTGATGGGCATATCCATGAAAACTGTCCTCTTTTGGCACAATGAATGGGCCTGTAAGGAGACATCTGCAAGGAAAGAGCCAATTCTTAGCCTTTTATTAACAGGCATGGGCTTAAATCCAGATCTGGCAATACGGAGGATTAAACCCTTCCAAAAAATTTCCGCTGAAAGTGGCAGGGATGACTGGGATATCGGGATCTGAAGCGCATGCCACAGCAGTGCCTGAGGTGCAGCCGGGTGCGTCTGCGCTTGACCCGCGTGCGATCCTCACCTCGATAGGCGAAGCCATTTACGACTGGGATATCGCAACCGATAAAATTTCGTGGAGCGCTTCAGCACTCAGCATTTTTGGCGTGCACACAGCCGAGAGAATTTCAACCGGTCTGGGTTTCAGCAAGCTCGTTGACCCGGTCAGCCCGTCGACGCGTTCGGAAACCATTCTTCTCAGTGATGGCAAGGATGATGGTCGAGGCGTCCCCTACAAACTGACATTCGCGGTTCAGCATGCCCGTAACCCACTGATATGGTTTGAGGATAGCGGTCGCTGGTTCGCTGGCGCGGATGGCAATGCCATTGCGGCCCATGGCTCGGTACGCCGGATTGACGGGCCAACCGAACAGGACAGGCGTGAAATCAGTTCCAGCAAGTTTGATCCTCTGACAGGCGCTTTCCAGCGCGGACCCTTTCTCCGCATCATGGCGGATAGCCTTGCCAAGGCAAAGCCAGGTGGCCCGTCTTCAGTTCTGCTGCTGATGGCCGTCAATGATCTGAACTTTGTCAATCAGACCTATGGTTTCGATGCCGCTGATGAAGTTCTGGCTGTGGTGGCTCAAAGGTTGAAAGCCGCAGTCCGTGGCAAGGACAGGTTCGTTCGCTATTCGGGAACAAAACTGGGGGTGTTTCTGCATCCTTTCGATGGCGATGAAGTCAAGGAGGCGGCTGACAGGCTTGCGGCTTACGTCTCGGGAGAGCCCGTGCGCACAAGTGCGGGTACGATTGCGGTTAACCTGCACATTGGCAGTGTTATTGCGCCCAAGGACAGCACGGACCCGATCAAGCTGATGCGCATGGCCGAAGAAGCCCTGACCGAGGCGCGTCTTGAGACCGGGCCGGATTACGTGGCCTATAAACCCGATGTGAAGAAGAGCGAAGACCGTCGGCGCAACCTTTCGGCATCTGATGATGTGGTGCGCGCCCTGAATGAACGTCGCGTGATTATTGCCTTTGAACCTGTAGTGAGCGCCCAGACACGCGCCGTACAGTTCCACGAGGCTCTGGTTCGCGTCAGGGCCAGTGATGGCACAATTCTGGGGGCTGGAGCCATTATCCCTGCTGCAGAACGCTTTGGCCTGGTGAAATATGTCGATAACCGCGTTCTGGAACTTGCTGTGGATCGCCTGCGCAAGAACCCGCTTGAGCGGCTTTCCGTCAATGTCTCGATGCGCACGGCTGTAACATCGGAATGGATGGATGCCTTGACAGCGCATATCATGCGCTTGCCGGAGGTTGCTGACCGTCTGATTATCGAGATCACTGAAACCGCCGCGATGGCGGATCTTGATGCAACCGTAAAAATCGTGCGCAAGATCAAGACCCTTGGCATCCGTGTGGCAATCGATGATTTTGGCTCGGGGCATACGTCATTTCGCAGCATGCGGGCGCTGCCTATCGATATTCTCAAGATCGATGGAGCCTTCATCCAGAACCTGTCACGTTCGACCGATGACCGCTTTTTCGTGCGCACTCTGGTTGATCTGACAAAGAATCTGGGTGTGCAGACCGTGGCGGAATGGGTTCAGGATGAGGAGACTGCCAGTCTCCTGACGGAATGGGGCGTCACCTTCCTGCAAGGTGAATTGTGTGGCCTGGCGACATTCCCTGAGGAGAGCCTTGCCAAAGAGGCACCAGACCAGATGCTGCTGCGCGCAACCGGATAAAGACCGTCGATTGCCTGTTTTTTGCAATCCATGCAGGACAAAGACTGCGCCATAAAAAAAGCCCCGGTTTCCCGGGGCTTTCGTTTTGGTCGTTCCGATTGTTCCGTTTATTCGCGGCTGCCGAACAGTGACAGAAGCATCTGGAACATGTTGATGAAGTTCAGGTAGAGCGACAATGCGCCGCTCACTGATGCCTTCGCAGCCATCGCCGCATCACCGGCAACGTAGTAATATTCTTCCTTCAGGCGCTGTGTGTCGTAGGCTGTAAGGCCTGCAAAAATCAGCACGCCAATCACGTTGATGGCGAACTGCAACGCGGTTGACTGAACAAAGATGCCCACGATGCTAGCGATGATCAGGCCAAACAGACCCATCATCAGAAACTTGCCCATGCCGCTCAGGTCCTTCTTCGTGGTGTATCCGAAGAGGCTGAGCGAACCAAAAGCCGCCGCTGTGATGAAGAATACCTGGGCAATCGAACCGAGCTTGTAAATCAGGAAGATGGAGCCCATCGAAAGGCCCATGACGCCTGCAAAAGCCCAGAAAGTACCAAGTACGGCCGTGTAGCTCATCCGCTCAAAGCGCCATGACAGCACCAGAATGAAGGCGAGTGGTGCCAGCATGATGACCCATTTCAGCGGGCTGAGGAACAGCAATGCACCGAAAGAGGTCAGGTAACGGCTTTCGCCGCCCAGCCGGATGGCAGCGCCGGCAGCGTTGCGGGCCGCCGAACCGGCATCACCGGTCAATGATAGCATGGCAACACCGATGGCAATCAGGCCGGTGATGGCCAGACCAAGCACCATGTGGTTGTAAATTCCAAGCATGTAGGACCGCAGGCCCTGGTCAAGGGCTGCCTGATCCGCGCGGGCTACGCCAGCGCCATACTGCGTGTAGGCATTGGGATCATAGTTCGACATAGGAAAACCTCTCCTTGGCCCTGAGGCCGCTTTTCCAGACACGGCATAATTCACGCCGATTGAGGCGAAATATGGGGCATTCCCATCATTTGCACAAGGGGCACAAGGAAGCGCAGAGCAATATTTTAGATAAAATCGTTATATCACAAGCAACTTACGTATAATCGGTGCAGTCCGTTGAAACTTAATCAAGTTTAAGGACTAAAGTTCGCGCAAGTATTGCGCTGGCTTTTCTCCAAGAATGCGCCAAGTTCCAATAAGACCTAAAATAACAGTCACAAACAAGGCAAGGATAAGCGATGTTATAGTGAGCATCCAATCCATGGCGAAAGGCAGACGCATGGCTTGTGATACAATACCATAGCCTGCGGCAGTCCCTGCAAAGAGACCAAAAACAGCCGTGATCAGGCCTAGAAGACCATATTCAATCAGATAAGCGATCAGCAACTGACGCCGTGTCGCACCAAGGGTCTTGAGAACCACGGCATCCTTGATTCGCGCCATCCGGCCTGCGGCCAGGGCGCCCGCCAGCACGAGAATGCTTGAGAGGATGGCAACAGCACTGGCGCCGCGCATGGCTGCGGTCAATTGTGCCACCAGATCGCTTGCGGCTTGCAGAGCATCCTTCACGCGAACCGAGGATACGGCAGGAAAGGCGAGCGAAACATCCCGGGCCAGCGCGGTTTCCTGCGCAGCATCGACCGGTTTATCAAAGGTCAATGTGGCGAGATGGGTGTGCGGCGCACCGGCGAAGGTATTTGGCGAGAACACCATGATGAAATTGATGCCAACGCTGCGCCATTCCACACTGCGCACGCTGGCAAGCTCAGCCGTGATATTACGGCCCAGAACATTGACAGTGATGGCATCGCCGATGGCGAGCCCCAGTCCGTCCACCACATCCCGCGTGATGGAGACAAGCGGTTTGCCGCGATACTCTTCCGGCCACCACGCGCCTTTGGAAATGCGGCTGTTGGCGGGAATGGCTTGCGCATAGGTGATGCCCCGGTCCCCCTCCAGTACCCATGCCACATTCTCCGACGCCTTGTAGCTCTCAGCGGGTATGCCTTTGATGGCCACGATCCGCCCGCGCATCATCGGCGCCCGGTCGATGGATACCGCGCCGCCCTTGTCGCGCAGGAAAGCATCGAAGCGCGCTGTTTCTGCATTGGCGATATCGAGAAAGAAGAAGCTGGGCGCTTTTGCGGGTAAGGTCGCGGACAGTTGCCTGCGCAGGTTCGAATCGATCGATCCCAGCGCCACCAGCAATGTCAGCCCAAGCCCCAGCGACAGGATCACGGAAGGGGTAAGCGCACCCGGACGGTGCAGATTGGACAAGGCGAGACGCGCCTCGGTGCTGTGCGGTCTCGGCATGCGCCGCGCGATGGCCATCACGCCCAGTCCGACGATCCGCAGCAGCACGAAGGCGGCCGCTGCACAGGCCACATACATCATGGCGATGCGCCGGTCCCAGGCGAACACGATGGCAAGCGCGATCAATGCTGCCACCGCGATTGCAGTCATGATGATATAGCGGGGACGGGGCCAGTGTCTGGTATCGTCCAGGCTGTCGCGAAACAGCGCCGAAACCGGCGTATCATGCGTCTTGCCGAGCGACAGGATGGAGAAGGCAAGCGCTGTCAGCAGACCATAAGCCAGGCCGCGCAACAGTTCTGAGGGATAGACCGAAGGTGAAAGTGGCAATGGCAGAAGATGGCCAAACAGCGTGATCAGCAGCAGAGGTAGCAAGGAGCCCACTACAAGGCCAATGAGTGATCCTGCCAGCGCCAGCCCCAGAACCTCGACAAGACTGAGGCCAAAAACAAAACCTCCGGTGGCGCCCAGGCTTTTGAGTGTTGCCAGATCCGCCCGCTTGCGATCCACAAAACCCTGCGTCGCATTGGCAACGCCAACCCCGCCCACCATCAAGGCGGTCAGTCCAATCAGTGTCAGGAACTGGGTGAAGCGCTCGATCTGGCGCGCAAATTGCGGCGAGGCATTCATGCGGCTTCGTACATCCCAGCCCGCTTCGGGAAAGGCTGTCCTGGCATCCGCAATCAGGCTTTCAACCCGCGAATCAAGCGGCGTTCCTGGCAGGGTTATCCGGTAGCTCCAGCGCATCAGGCTGCCGGGTTGTATGATTCCCGAGGCGCGAAGACCGGCTTCCGAAAGCAACAGGCGTGGCCCAAAACCCAGCCCTCCCGCAAGCTTGTCCGGCTCGCTGACCAGTTCGGCTCGCAGTACATACTGTCGCTCACCGACACTGATCCTGTCGCCGATCCTGACGTTGAGGCGTGTAAAAAGCAACGGCTCGGCGATGGCTCCAAAGACACCATTTTCTTCGCGTAACAGCTCAGCGATAGGTAAGGCGGGCACGGTCACTGCCTTGCCATGCCGCGGCCATGCGGCGTCAACGGACTTGCCTTCCGACAACACGGAGGTGCCATCGGCAGAGCGCGCCATAACGCGTATGTAGGCCACAGGCGTCACCTCGCCGCGCGTATCGAGGAACGCCCGCTCCTCGGCTGTGGCTTCCCGTTGGATGGTCACGAATGCAGCATCCGCATCGAGGATCACCCGGCCCTCGCGTGCAATACCATCGGTCAGGCCACGCGAGATGGCAGCGACAGCGGTGATGGCAGCAACACCAATGGCAATGCAGGCAATGAAAATACCAAATCCCCGGATTCCGCCACGCAGATCACGCAGCGCCAGCACCAGAATCAGACGAAACGTCTCCGTGCTGGAGAGGCCGGGTGAAGGTGGTTTGAAATGCTGCATGGTCTAGACCGCCGCCATATCAGGTTCGATCATGCCGGAGCGG
>JANNRX010000356.1:0-2892 GCA_031401875.1 Hyphomicrobiales bacterium
CCAGGATCCTGAAGGCCATAAAGGTTGGTGAAGATGCGGTCGCGGTCAGCAAGCATGACTTCTCCCCTATCTCGCGGGCTTGTCGCCAGAAGCCTTCGAAGGCCTCCAGCCGGTTGCAAGTTTCTGTGCTTGCCCAATCCAGTCGTCGCGCCTTGCACGGCCTTTGAAGCCTTCAAGACGGCGGTCAACATAACGCAGATTTTCGTCGCTCCAGCTTGCAACCTGATCAAAATGGAAGAAGCCCATGGATTGCATCAGCTTTTCCATCTTGGGGCCTACGCCCCAGATCAGCTTCAGATCATCGGCCTTGCCCTTGCGAGCGGCTTTGAGTCTGGCCGGTGCCTTTTCCGGTCCGCCATCATCAACGAACACTTCTGGAGCAGCTTTTGGCAATGGTCTGGACATTGCAGAGGGTGGAGCAAAGCTGGCAGGTGCAGCGGGAGCCGTAGATGTTTTTGCGGCCTCCTTTGCCGCAAGCTTCTTGGCTGCGGCGGCATTCTTTGCCCGTTCGTCGAAGGCTTTCTTCCAGTTCCCAACAGTCGAACCGTCATAAAGCGTCTTGTCCTTGAGGGTTTTCTGTCCCTTCACCGGCTCGGATGTGACACGACCGATCTGCGAGCCGATTTTGACAGGCTTGCCAGCACGCATGTCCTTCAGCAGTTTGCTGAAATTTTTCTCGTCCAGATCCTCGTAGAAATCATTGTTGATCTGCACCATTGGCGCATTGCAGCAAGCACCGAGGCATTCGACCTCAAGCCAGGAAAACATGCCATCGGCAGAGATATGGCGCTCTTCGCCGATCTCGATTTTGCACAGTTCGATGATCTTCTCCGCACCGCGCAGACGGCAAGGTGTCGTGCCGCAGACCTGCACAAAATGTTTGCCTACAGGACCAAGGTTGAACATCGTATAGAAGGTCGCGATCTCCAAGACCCTGATATAGGGCATGCCCAGCAAATCGCCCACCCTTTCGATGGCAGCCATTGGCAGCCAGTAATCGTGCTGCTCCTGCGCACGCCAGAGCAGTGGAATCACGGCAGAGGCTTCGCGCCCCTTGGGAAACTTGGCGAGGATGGTCTTGACCCAGACAGCATTCTCCTTCGTGAAGGCGAAGGACTTGGGCTGGACGGCGTCAGGAGCGAGACGGCGGACGGACATTCAGGATTCCCGGCACGTTCGAATGGTGTTTGGCCGTGGTTTAGCAGTATTGCGGCAACGCACAAGGGAGAAAGGGCCAAAGATCAACGTGTCGCATCAAATGCACCTGTCTTTTTTCAAACCGTGTTCAAGCCGACACAGCCTACTTTCACGCTCAGACCTGCGGTTCGTTTCAACCCTCCTGAAAAGCCCCGGGACGCAGACGGCGCACCTGACTGCACGTTGGCGTTGCATTCAGGGTTTTGACGATGCAGCGGCAATTAAACTGCGAATCATTTTTGAAATTGGTGATCTGCTCGATGCCATAGGTGCGCGCTGATTCACTGGAGAAATTGCCGGTTTTGAATGCGGGGCAAGCATTGCGAACCGGTATCTCGGCACGCTCAGTCGCGATGCTTGCCGTGGTTCCTGTCGCATTGCAGGCAGCACAAAGCAGGGCGAGCGCCAACGCGCAAATCGTATGTTTCATTGTGTGATTGTCCAAGGATGATTCTAAGGGAGGGCTATAGCACCGCGACAGATTCTTGTGATTGGTTCTGTGGTTGCTGGCCCTGAATTTTCCGTGATCCGGGTTCAGTGCCTGCTACCGGTCAACCTCACCGAACACGATGTCGATGGAGCCCAATATCGCGCTGACATCCGCCAGCATATGGCCTCGGCAAAGGAAATCCATGGCTTGCAAATGCGCGAAACCGGGCGCGCGAACCTTGCAACGATAAGGCTTGTTGGTGCCATCTGACACGAGATACACACCGAACTCACCCTTCGGCGCCTCGACGCAGGCATAGACCTCTCCCGCAGGCACCTTGTAGCCTTCGGTGTAGAGCTTGAAATGATGGATCAGCGCTTCCATCGAGCGCTTCATCTCCGGTCGCTTGGGTGCGACCACCTTGCCATCCATCGAGGACACAGGTCCCTGCCCTTCCTTGGCAAGCAGCTTGAGGCAGCATTGCTTCATGATTCGGATTGACTGGCGCATCTCCTCCATGCGGACGAGATAGCGGTCATAGCAATCGCCGTTCTTGCCCACCGGTATATCGAAATCGAGATCGGCATAGCATTCATAGGGCTGGTTCTTGCGCAGATCCCACGGCGCACCGGAACCGCGCACCATCACGCCGGACATGCCCCATTTCCAGGCGTCGTCCAGCGTCACCGGTGCGATATCGACATTGCGTTGCTTGAAGATGCGGTTAGGTGTCAGCAGCGCATCGAGATCATCGACGACCAGCAGGAAAGGATCGCACCAGGCCGCGATATCCTCGACGAGCTTCACCGGCAAATCCTGATGCACGCCACCCGGTCGAAAATACGCCGCATGCATGCGCGAGCCCGAGGCGCGCTCGTAGAAGATCATCAGTTTTTCGCGCTCCTCGAAGCCCCAGAGCGGCGGCGTGAGCGCGCCGACATCCATGGCCTGTGTCGTGACATTGAGGAGATGCGACAGGATACGACCGATTTCACTGTAAAGAACGCGAATGAGCTGACCACGATAAGGCACTGTGATACCGAGCAATTTCTCGACCGCCATGCAATAGGCATGCTCCTGGTTCATCGGAGCCACGTAATCGAGCCGGTCGAAATACGGCAGAGCCTGCATATAGGTCTTCGCCTCGATCAGCTTCTCCGTGCCGCGGTGCAAGAGGCCGATATGCGGATCAACGCGGTCCACGACCTCGCCATCAAGTTCCAGCACAAGGCGCAAAACGCCGTGCGCGGCCGGGTGCTGCGGGC
>JANNRX010000357.1:0-4732 GCA_031401875.1 Hyphomicrobiales bacterium
GGCCGCTCTTTAACACACACGCAGTCTGGTCGGGTTCAGTGCGCTGGCCAGATCCTGTCAGAGAGAGTCGCGAACTGCGGTGATGATGTAATCCTGTGTTGCCACATCAAGATAAGGATGCATCGGAAGCGCCATGACTTCCTGTGACAGGCGCTCGGACACAGGCAAGCCATTGCCCGCCACCGGAAAGCGCTTGTAGGCCGTCTGCTGATGCAGCGGTTTGGGATAGTAAACCGCCGTTGGAACACCCTTGAGCTTGAGAGCATCCATCACATCCTGCCGTTTCTCAGCGGCGACCCGGATGGTATATTGCGCCCAGACCGAGGTGCATTCCGGCATCACATAAGGCGTTACGGCCACATCGGACAGAGCTGCATTGTAGCGGTTTGCAACCACCTGACGCTGTTCGATCTCGGTTGCATAAACCTTGAGCTTCTCAAGCAGGATGGCCGCCTGCAATGTATCCAGCCGGGAATTCACGCCGATACGCACGTTGTCGTATTTGTCGGTTCCCTTGCCATGCACCTGAAGCGAGCGGATGATGGCAGCATATTCGTCATTGGCCGTGAACAGCGCACCGCCATCCCCGTAGCAGCCAAGAGGCTTGGCCGGGAAGAAACTTGTGGTGGCAAATGTGCCGATTGAACCGGTCATACGGCCTTTGTACATGCCGCCAAAGCCCTGCGCAGAATCGGAAATCAAGGCGATGCCATGGGCTTCACAGAAAGCTTCAATAGGAGCGTAATCGGCAGGCTGGCCGAACAGATCAACGGCAATCACAGCCTTGACGACGAGGTTGCTCTGCTTTGCCGTGGCCATGGCCTGCTCCAACTGGGCAGGATCCATGTTGTAGGTCCTCTCGTCGATATCGACGAAGATCGGCGTTGCTCCGAGCCAGGCCACAACTTCGGCCGTGGAGGCGAAGGTGAAACTTGGGCAGATCACGGCGTGTCCAGGCCTCAGGCTCATGGCCATCAGGCAGAGCCCGATCGCATCCGTTCCGTTGGCACAGCCGATGGCGTGTTTTGCGCCGCAGAACTTTGCCAGTTCGCCCTCGAAGGCCTTGACCTGCGGCCCAAGAATGAACTGCGCTGCATCAACAGCCCCCATTATGGCCTTGTCCATGGCATCGCCAATGTGACGGCGCTGGGCTTTCAGATCAATGAATTCAATCTTTGGAACAGATGCAGACATCAGACGATTTCCTCCAGTCGGTCTCCGACCTTCTTGTCCTTCACAAGGCGATAACGCCGCTTGCTCTCCGGGCAAACGAGATCGTCTCCGAGCTTCATTCCGGCGTGACTCATCCAGCCGATGCGGCGGGCAGGAACGCCAGCCATCATGGCGAAATCTGGTACATCCCTGGTTACCACGGCACCCGCAGCCACAAACGCATATTGCCCCAGCGTATAGCCGCAGACAATCGTTGCATTGGCTCCAATGGAAGCACCACGCTTGACCAGTGTCGGGCGGTATTCGGATTTGCGGGCAACTTCCGAACGGGGGTTGTTCACATTGGTAAACACACAGGACGGCCCGCAGAAAACACCGTCTTCGAGCGTCACGCCTTCATAGACCGAGACATTGTTCTGGATCTTGACATTGTCTCCGACAATGACGCGCGGGCCGATCACGACATTCTGGCCGATGTTGCAGTCAGCACCAATCGAGACAGAACCGAGGATATGGCTGAAATGCCAGATCTTCGTTCCCGTGCCGATGGTCACGCCATCATCGACATATGCCGAGGCGTGAATCACGGCACCGGGATGCGCGCCGACAGTTCCTGATCCGGATGCTGGTTTTGCGGTCTGGCCATCGGCCAGCGCACGGGTCGCCCGGTCGAGAACCCGCTGCACGCGCAGGCCTTCAGCCCCGTTGGTGCGTGGCTCCTGATCAAGAGCAATACAATCCAGAAAATGCTGGCATTCCGCCTTCAGCGGCTCGCCCGCAGCGTAAGGGATAGGCTCCGCCTCACCCTTGACTGGTGCTGGAGCACCGCCGGACCAGGCGATCTGATGCGGATAGAACAGCAATTTTTTCTGCGCATCCGTTTGGCTGTCTTCGAACACGGCCATGCCGCGCTCGCCCACAACCACAAGCCTGTGCTCCTTGAAAGGGTGCAGCCATGAGGCAAAAATATGCCCCTTGAGACCGGATGGGAAGGCGAGCTGCACCTGACATTGATCGCTGATTGTGGGATGCAACGTGGGCGCACCGGTCGCGGAGACATGATCGGGTTCTTCACCAGCAAGGCCGAGGATCATGGAAATGTCATGGGGTGCGAAGGACCACAGCACATCCTCTTCGCGCCGGACTTTGCCGAGGGAAAGGCGGTTTGAATAAACGTAGGTCAGGCGTCCAAGCTTGCCCGAGGCAACAAAGGCCCGCAGCGCGATGTAAGCCGTGTGATATTGCAGCAGATGGCCGACCATCAGGCGTTTGCCAGCGGCTTTTGCACCCGCAACCATCTTTTCAGCGTCTTCCACTGTCAGCGCCAGAGGCTTTTCGACAAAGACATGCTTGCCAGCCTTGAGCGCCCGGAGCGCAATTTCGGCATGCAGCACGGCAGGAGCCGCAATCGCCACACCGTCAATGGCTTTGTCAGCAAGAATGGCGTCAATTTCCAGAACCTTGCAGCCATGCGTGTCTGCAAGCGCTTTGGCCACTGCAGCATTGTTGTCGGCAATCGCGACAAGTGCGCCCAGTTCAGCGAAATTACGGACAAGATTCTTGCCCCAGTGTCCGCATCCGATAACCGCGATGCGCGCAGATGCCTGACCCGTCATGCCTTGACGACCTTGCTGCTGCGGATGTTCAACCGTGCCATCACATTGCGTGTATCGATGATGAGGGATGCATGCTCCGCAATCATCTTGTAGTCGATATTGTCATGATCGGTTGAAATCAGCACCACATCAAAGGCAGCAATCTGCTTGGCCGTCAGTTTGATGGATTTGCGTCCCGCAAATTCCGGATGCTCCCGCGTGCTGGGAATCATGGGCAGATACGGGTCGAAATAACCTGTCCTGGCACCGCGTTTTTCAAGGATTTCAAGCAGCTTGAGCGACGGGCTCTCACGCATGTCTTCCACATTTTTCTTGTACGCCATGCCAATGATCAGCACTTTGGCACCACCCAGAGGCTTGCCAAGCTTCTTGTCCAGCGCTTCGGCAACCTTGCTGATGACATGATAAGGCATGCGCGAATTGATCTGACCCGCAAGCTCGATGAAGCGCGTGGCAACATCATATTCGCGGGCTTTCCATGTCAGATAGAAAGGATCGATCGGGATGCAGTGACCACCAAGGCCGGGGCCTGGATAAAACGGCATGAAGCCGAAAGGCTTTGTCTTTGCTGCTTCGATGACTTCCCAGACATCAACGCCCATGGCCGAATAAATGACCTTCAGTTCATTGGCGAGCGCGATATTGACAGCGCGGAAGATATTTTCGGTCAGCTTCACAGCTTCCGCAGTTTCCGGTGAGGAAACAGGCACCGTCTGCTCGACAATCTTTCCATAAAGTGCATTCGCCAGCCTGGATGCGATGGGGCCGTCTCCACCCACAACCTTCGGAATGTTCCTGGTGGAATGCGTCGCATTGCCGGGATCTTCCCGCTCGGGAGAGAATGCAACGAAGAAATCTTTCCCGCTCTTGAGGCCGGTCTTTTCAAGGATCGGCTTCATGATGTCCCGCGTGGTACCGGGATAGGTCGTTGATTCAAGCACGATCAACTGATCAGGGCGCAGCCGCTTGGCGATCTGTTTTGTGGTCTCGACCACATAGGTCAGGTCCGGCTCGCGCTGTTTGGAAAGGGGTGTTGGCACCGCAATCAGGATGGCATCCGCCTCTGCAAAGCGATCCATATCCGTGGTCGCCTGGAAACGCCCCGTTTTCACGGCGGAAAGGATGTCCGCTCCTGGCAGATGCTTGATGAAACTTTCGCCACGATTGAGCATCGCAACACGTTCCACATCGATATCGAAGCCGATGACGAAAAAGCCCGCATCAACAGCGGCAAGGGCGAGCGGGATTCCGACATAACCAAGACCAACGATACCAATTTTGGCCTGGCCATTCAAAATTCGGGGTAACAAGTCTGACATAGTGCGATAATCCACTAACTGAGCCGGAATTTTATAAGGATTTCAATCTCAGTGCCCTTACGGACTGCTCAACCTGCCGTCAAGCTTTCACAGCAGGCGCAGACACAAACCCGTGAGGCAGGTCCTGACTTGTAACGGAAATAGTCAGTGCCAGGCCAGAGACGCACTCTTCGATGCGGTTTTTGTATTCATAAAAAAGGGGGCGTGCGACTTTGATCGCTCTTGCAAGACTCGTTTAAATATTCTTCAATTTCCTGTGATAGCAGATATAAACACAGCAAAGCAGAATATTCCTGCGTGCTGTCCTTTCTATCAGGTACGAGTCGCGACTTGGTACGATGCTCTAATCGATATTTTTGCCTTTATGTCCCGGTTTTTGTTGAAAAGAGAATTGTCGTTGTCCTCCCCGCAGGTTGAAATCGCTGCCGTTGCCAACGAGAAAATGCGCATGGCGGTGGTATGTGCCGAAAGCATTGCCGATGGATATGCGCCTTTCTCCCATATCCATGGTTTGACACAGGCGCTGGACAGGAGAGGCTATTCGACCACCATCATTGCCAAGGACAGCGGGTCTTATCACGGATCAAGCATCATGTCCCGGTTGATGCGCTATCTCGCGATCAA
>JANNRX010000358.1:0-5439 GCA_031401875.1 Hyphomicrobiales bacterium
GGAATTGCTACTTGCTGCGGTCCAGCCTGACATCCGTCGTTTTGCTCGCAAAAGTTGCCGACACGCCAATGATATCGACGATGCAGTGCAAGATACGCTGTGGTCGGTGAATCGTCATGTCGCCTCCTTGCTTTCCATTGCTGCCTTTCCGGCTTGGTTGATGATGGTGGTGACACGAGCTTGTTGGCGCTTGGCGCGGGGTGCGATCGGTGGCGAACAGATCGAGCCGCTTGAGAACGATTTGCGCTTTGCAAAGAGACCGGAAGCAGAGTTGCGTCTTGATCTGGCTACGGCGATCCAATCTCTGCCAGATCACTATCGTGACATTCTGCTCCTGCGTGACATCGAGGAACGCACCATCAACGAGATCGCCTGTATCCGTGATCTCTCCCGCGAAACCGTCAAGGCCCGGCTGCATCGAGCGCGAGCGCTTGTTCGAGAATATCTCAAGGATTGAATCATGACACAAAACCAGACAATAGAATCTCCCTTTCCCAAAAGTTTCCTTGCCAGCGAAAGTTTGCTTGAACACCTGACTCGTGGAATCGTCGGCATTGCTGCTCTTGTTCTGGCAGTCACACTTGCAAAAGACTCTGCCAGCCTGATCAATGCGCTAGGATCGCTCGGGCTTGGTGTCGTTGCCTTGATCGCGTTTCGTGGCTGTCCGATCTGTTGGACAATCGGTCTTTTTGAAACAACGGTACGCAGTTTGCGAAGATACAATATGCAAAAATCATCGTCTATTTGAAAAAGATGAACGTTTATATCTTCGCCAACCGCTCCGCCACGACCGGCGCAAAATACGTCAGCACGCCATCGCAGCCCGCGCGCTTGAACGCCAGCAAACTCTCCATCATGACGCGGTCGAGATCGAGCCAGCCGTTTTGCGCAGCCGCCATCAGCATCGCGTATTCGCCGCTCACCTGGTAGGCGAAGGTCGGGATCCCGAACGTGTCTTTCAATCGCCGCGCGATATCGAGATAGGGCATGCCGGGCTTGACCATGATCATGTCCGCGCCTTCCTCGATGTCGAGCGCAGCCTCGCGGATGGCTTCGTCGCCGTTGCCGGGGTCCATCTGATAGGTCCGCTTGTCGCCGATGAGCGTGGCGTTGGTGCCGATGGCGTCGCGGAACGGGCCGTAGAAGCCCGAAGCGTACTTTGCGGCGTAGGACATGATCTGCACGTCTTCGAAAGCATTGGCATCCAGAAGCGCGCGGATCGCGCCGATGCGTCCGTCCATCATGTCGGAGGGGGCGATGGTGTCCGCGCCTGCTTGCGCCAGCGCCAGGGCCTGCCGGGCGAGGATCGCCACTGAGGCATCATTGAGGATGCGTCCATCGGCGCTCAGCAGGCCGTCGTGGCCATGGCTGGTGTAGGGATCAAGCGCTGCATCGGTGATGATGCCGATCTCTGGTACGGCTTTCTTGATGGCGCGCACGGCACGGCACATCAGGTTGTCGCCGTTGACAGCTTCGCTTCCGGCGGGATCGCGCAGATCTTTCTCGACGAACGGAAACGGCGCGATGGCCGGAATGCCGAGACGGGCGGCCTTTTCGGCCTCGCGGCAGGCCTCGTCGATGGTGATGCGGTCGACACCGGGCATATGCTCGACCGGCCAGCGCGATGAGGTCTTGCCCGCTTGGCGGTCCATCAGGAACAGCGGCCAGATCAGATCATTCACGCTCACGCTGTTTTCCTGCACGAGACGGCGGGACCAATCCGCCTTGCGGTTGCGACGCGGGCGGATGGCAAGGCCGAGGCTTTCGGCTTCCCCGGCTGTCGTGACGCCGGCCATCTTGCCGCGTTCCATGCGTGTCATTGCAGTGATCCCTGATGCGTTCGTCACTATTTCTACAACCTGGAACCTTTCAAAGGAAGGGGGGGGAAACACATGGTAACGCCGCAGACGAAGTGTTGCGCGCCTGGGGTCAGACGCTCTATGGAGAGGGATGATCCTGCGAGACAAGACGGCGTGACTCCTCCCGAAGCTGAAACCATCATCACCAGACGCGGCTCCGCGGGCATTATCACGCTGAATCGCCCCAAACAGCTGAATGCGCTGACCCATGGCATGGTGCAGGTGATTTATCCGCAGCTGCTGGCCTGGCGGGATGATCCCACGGTCACGCGCGTGCTCATTCAGGGCACAGGCGAGAAAGCTTTTTGCGCTGGCGGCGACATCCGAGCGCTCTACGATCTGGGCAAGGCGGGACGCATGGCCGAAGCGCTCGCTTTCTGGCGTGAGGAATACACGCTCAACCATCTGCTCAAGACCTACCCCAAGCCTGTGATTGCCTTGCTGAACGGAATTGTCATGGGCGGCGGCGTGGGCATGAGCTTCCATGGCTCGCACCGTGTGGCCTCGGAGAAGCTGATGTTCGCGATGCCGGAAGTCGGTATCGGATTTTTCCCGGATGTCGGAGCCAGTTTCTTCCTGCCCCGCCTCAAGCATCACATCGGGACTTATCTTGCGGTCAGCGGTGCGCGGATCGGCCTTGGTGATGCGCTGGATCTGGGCCTTGTGACCCATGCGGTGGACAGTGCGCGCATGGCGGAGGTTGCGGAAGCATTGACCGGTGATGCGGATGTGAACAGCGTGCTGAACGATTTTGCGGTTGCTGCGCCTGTGGCGCCTCTTGCCGAGCATTACCGCATGATCGCGGATGTCTTCAGCGAGACAAGCTTGCCAGAGATCATGGCGAAACTCGGCCAGATGGCGCTGGGTGGCTCGGTTTTTTGCGCCAATGCCCTGGATTCAATGCGGGTTAAATCACCGACCAGCATGGCCATCGCGCTTTTGCAGGTGCGGCGCGGTGCAGCCATGACCTTCGCGCAAGTGATGCAGATGGAATACCGCATTGTCTGCCGCATCATCGCAGGCACTGATTTTTACGAGGGCATACGCGCGGCGATCATCGACAAGGATAACACGCCGCGCTGGCAACCCTGGCGTATTGAGGACTTGACCGATGCGGCTGTTGAAGCGCATTTCGCCCCTTTGCGGCATGATCTCGTTCTGGAGTCTGCGTAAGCATGTGGCCATTTCCGTCTGGCGAACCCAAGCCTTCCCAACGCGCTGACCGGGGGCAGAACCGGGATATCATTCTGGGTGATGAGGCAAGCCGTGCCCGCACGCGCTGGACACGGCTGCTGATTTTTTATCTACGCGGACTCGCCCTTTTCTGCATGATCCGCGGCCTTACCGACTGGGCGCATATTCTCGGCTTTCTGGGCGAGGAGAATGCTTTCGAGACGTCACCTGTGACATGGCAGGTCACGCTGGTGCTCTATGCGGTCCTCAATTGTGTGGCGACGGTCGGCCTCTGGCTTACCAGTGCCTGGGGAGCTGTGCTCTGGCTCATCGTCACGATCTGTGAAATCATCTTTCCCTGGGCCGTCAGCCGCTCGGTGCGCGATGCAGGCCTCGGTGATATCGTGCTTGGTGTCATGGTGGTGACCTATATCGTCCTGACTTATCTTTCGGCCCGTGAACGCAGTCAGGATCACTGAATTCCATGCGGCATCTGTTAACAATACAGTCTCCGCGTTAATGTTTGATTCAGCTTAACGGGGTCAGAAAGTAAATCTTCATTCACCTTCAGTAGTAAATCAAATATTAGTCGTATCGCTTAAACCGGCTTTCACAGGTGTTGTTCTATTCTCTGCACCATGGGACGACGAAAACGTCGCCCGCAACAGGGATAGGCGAAACCATGATCACGACCTCTGCGGTTCTCAAAGAACCTGATAAGACGGGCGCTCAGGCTCCTGCGGTTCAGGCTCCTACTGTCAAGGAGCATTACCTGGAATCTCTCAAGCTGGTGGAGCGTCTGCATCGCCGATTGCTTGATGTGATCAAGGACGAGTTTGACCGTCGCGGCCGTTCGGATGTCAACAGCGTCCAGGCGCTGCTCTTGTACAACATCGGCGACAAGGAGCTGACAGCGGGCGAATTGCGCACACGCGGTTACTACCTCGGCTCCAATGTCTCTTACAACGTGAAGAAGATGGTCGAGATGGGCTATCTGCATCACGCCCGCTCCCGCGTTGACCGTCGCTCGGTGCGCATCAGCCTCACCGACAAGGGCCAGCAGGTGCATGATATCGTCTCGGTGCTCTACGAGAAGCACATCAAGACGGTGGAGAACATCGGCGGCATCGTCTCGGATGATTTCCAGCGCCTCAACAACGCCCTGCTCAGGCTTGAGCGCTTCTGGACTGATCAGATCCGCTATCGTCTGTGAGCTTCGCTACCAGCAAGCCATTGACAAGCCGGGCGCAAGCCCGGTTTTTTGCGTTCTGAGCGGACTACCCCTTCCACCACAGCGCGCCGCTTCTTGCTTTCCATTCCGCGAAACCCTCGCGCCCCGCGAGCTGTGTCTCCAGCATCGGTACGCCGGAAAGCTTGATGATCAGGGCTGCCATCAGCGCCGGTCCGACGAAGGCGAGGGGGTTCCAGGTCAGCGCGAAGGCCATCAGGCCGAAGCCCGCTTGCAGGATGATCTCGCCCAGATAATTGGGATGGCGAATACGGGCGTGCAGCCCCGTCATCAGAAGCTTGCCCCGGTTGGCTGTCTCTGCCCGGAAGCGCGCCATCCGCCAGTCGGCCCAGGCTTCCAGCGTGAAGCCGATGATGAACACGGCAACACCCAGGATGAAAACCACGAGCGTGCCGGTGTTTTGCGTTGTTGCCAGCGCAGGCGGGGCGGCGAGCGCGATGATCAAGGCAGGGGAAGACGCCAGCCACTGGATTGCAGCCTGCAACCAGAAAATCATCCAGAGGCTTCTGCGTCCAAATGCCTCGCCATGAGTCTCTCGCATGGCCCTGTAGCGTGCATCTTCGCCGTGGTGACGGCGCAGGATATGCCAGCCAAGCCTCAGGCCCCAGAGTGTCACGGCCAGCCAGAACACCAGTGTGAGGAGATGGCGCGATTGCGAAAGCCCAAGAGCGAGACTTGCGATAACCACAAAGCCCGGCCCCCAGTAGATATCGATGATGCTGGCATCCCGCAGCTTCACACTGAGTGCCCATAATGCGCTAAAGGCAATCAGTGTTACTGCAAATGTCACGAGGAGAATGATCATGACTCGTGATCACCCACGGTTGGCGGATGTGTCAAGACAAACGGGCGCGTCTGTTCGCATCCTGTCCAAAAACATAGGGCAGGTCGGCGTTTTGACTGAAATGAAGGTCAAATGACCTCACATGGCCGTGATCGCCACATTTTGGCCCCACAAGACCCTGACCAGATCACTCGATCGTGCTACTGCATGACAAATGATGCGATGAGCGCTTGCATATGGAAACCCGCTATTAGGGTTATCCAATTATAAGCCTGTCAGTCGCGTTGGTTTCCAGAGGTCATTGCCATGAAGAGACGGATTGAAATGGGATATTCGCCGGAAAGTCGCCAGGGATTTGACAGGCGTCACGTGCT
>JANNRX010000359.1:0-1694 GCA_031401875.1 Hyphomicrobiales bacterium
ACTCGCGCGCTATGCCGCCGACTATCCGCAGGGGCCACACGATCAGCCGCAGTCGATGTGCCCGGCGTTCGGATCATTGCGTGTGGGTTTGCGGATGCGCCGGACAGCAACGGTTCTCTCGGGCTCGGCCTGCTGCGTCTATGGCCTGACCTTCACGTCGCATTTCTACGGCGCGCGGCGCAGCGTCGGCTATGTCCCGTTCAGTTCGGAAACATTGGTCACCGGCAAATTGTTTGAGGACATCAAAGAGGCTGTCGAGCTGATGGCTGACCCCGAAAAATATGACACGATCGTCGTCACCAACTTATGTGTGCCAACCGCCAGCGGCGTCCCGCTCCGGTTGCTGCCCGATTCAATTAACGGTGTTCGCATCATCGGCATCGACGTTCCGGGCTTTGGTATCCCGACTCATGCCGAGGCCAAGGATGTGCTCGCTGGCGCGATGCTCAATTACGCGCGCAAGGAAGCCGAGCAGGGGCCGGTTGCCGCACCTTCGGCCCTGGCCGACAAGCCAACTGTAACACTGCTCGGCGAGATGTTCCCCGTTGATCCGATGGGGATCGGCCATATGCTTGAGCCTTTGGGTCTGGCCGCTGGACCGGTTGTCCCGACCCGCGAATGGCGCGAATTATATGCCGCGCTCGACGGCGCGGTGATTGCTGCCATCCATCCATTCTACACCGCCAGCGTTCGCGAGTTCGAAGCGGCTGGCCGTAAGGTCGTTGGTTCGGCTCCCGTAGGGCGCGATGGCACGGCGGCTTGGCTGAAGGCCATCGGCGAAGCAATTGGCGCTAGTGCCGACCAGATTGCTGCTGCGCAAAACGCGGTTCTACCCGCCATCGACAGCGCGTTGAAGGCCAAGCCGATCAATGGCCGAATCACCGTCTCGGGCTATGAGGGCTCCGAACTGCTGGTGGCGCGGCTACTGATCGAGAGCGGCGCTGATGTGCCTTATGTTGGCACGGCCTGTCCAAAAACGCCATGGTCAGAACCCGACCGCGAGTGGCTTGAGGCCAAGGGCGTCCGCATCAAATATCGCGCCAGCCTCGAAGACGATATCAACGCGGTTGAGGAATTCGGCCCCGATCTCGCCATCGGCACAACGCCGGTCGTCCAGCACGCCAAAGCAAAGGCAATTCCGGCGCTGTATTTCACCAATCTGATTTCGGCGCGACCTTTGATGGGTGCGGCGGGCGCAGGCAGCCTTGCCCAAGTCGTCAACGGCGCCATCGGCAACAAAGCGCGCTTCGACAAAATGCGCGAATTTTTCGAAGGCGTTGGCACCGGCCACACCGCTGGCATCTGGGAGGACACCCCCACCGACCGGCCCAAGTTCAAAGCAAAATACGCTGCGCAAAATGCGCTCGCCGCAAAAGCCGCGGAGTTCATCGGCTCATGACGCTGATCATCGATCATGGAGTCATTTGTTTCGTCATGATCGGCGGCGATGGAGTGGCGAACATATGACCCTGATCATCGATCATGACAGGGCAGGCGGCTATTGGGGCGCGGTGTATGCGTTCACAGCGGTCAAAGGCTTGCAGGTTATCATTGACGGTCCAGTGGGCTGCGAGAATCTACCGGTGACGTCGGTGCTGCATTATACCGACGGCCTGCCGCCGCATGAATTACCGATTGTCGTAACCGGCCTTGGCGAAGACGAACTGGCCAAAACCGGCACCGAAGGCGCGATG
>JANNRX010000360.1:0-4819 GCA_031401875.1 Hyphomicrobiales bacterium
ACGAGCTTTTTTTTGAAGATGCCGAAATTGCCTCCCGCACGCTCGGCATTGTTCTCACCAAACGCGGCAAACATGGCGGGCATGACATCCCGATGTGTGGTGTTCCCGTCATTCGTGCGGATGATTACCTGCAACGCCTGATTGCGGCGGGACACAGGGTTGCTGTCTGCGAGCAGCTTGAGGACCCCGCGGAAGCCCGCAAGCGTGGCTCCAAGGCTGTCGTGAAACGCGATGTGGTGCGCCTCGTGACGGCGGGCACGATTACCGAAGACGCCCTTCTTGATCCCTCGCGCGCGTCCATCCTGCTTGCGATCGGCCGTGTGCGCCAGGATGAAACGCGCTTTCTCTACGGACTTGCCGAGGTTGACATCTCCACAGGCCGGTTTGTCCTGACGGAATGTGGTGATGATAGTCTGGCTGCTGAAATCGCCCGTATCGAGCCGCGCGAGATCGTGCTGCCAGACGCAATCCGTGATGATCCCGCACTGGCTTCGCTCTGGCGGGAGGTGCGTGCCGCAGTCGCCCGCGTCGCGCGCGATGGTATTGACGGCGCGAGTGCCGCAAAGCGGATCGAAGAATATTTCGGCGTCTCAGCGCTTGATGGGTTCGGCCAGTTCTCCCGATCGGAGATGATCGCGGCTGCAACCGTGCTTGCCTATATCGAGCGCACCCAGCTTGGTGTCCGCCCGCCCTTGCTGCCGCCAGCCCATACCGGCGGTGGTCAGGCCATGCAGATTGACGCTGCGACAAGAGCCAATCTTGAAATCACGCGGACAATGGGCGGCGAACGCACGGGGTCTCTCGCCCATTGCATCGATATGACGGTGACACCTGCCGGGGGACGATTATTGGCGGAGCGTCTTGCCGGACCGCTTGTCGATGTGGCGGCGGTGCGGCAGAGGCTCGATTCAATCACATTGTTTCAGGATGACCCGTTGCTGCGGGAACGGCTGCGAGGCGGGTTGAAGGGCGCGCCCGACATGCCGAGGTCGCTCTCCCGCATTGCGATGGACCGTGCAGGTCCGCGCGATCTCGCGGCCATTCGTGATGGTCTTGCCATCTGCACCGCATTGTCACTCCTTATCAACGATGATCCACCAGCTGAAATCCTTGCGGCAAAACGGGCATTCCTGGAGCTTGATCCTGCATTGGGGCAAAAGCTTTCGGCAACGCTGGCAGATGAGCTTCCCTTGCAAAAGCGCGATGGCGGCTTTGTTCGGCAGGGCGTTTTGCCGGAATTGGAAGAGATGCGTGCGCTTCGGGATGATTCGCGCCGCGTCATTGCCAGTTTGCAATTGCGCTATGCGGATGAGGCCGATGCGCGGACGCTGCGCATCAAGCATAACAACTTCCTGGGTTATTTTGTGGAAGCGCCCCAAAAAGACGGCGAACGCTTCTTGCAAGCACCGCTGAACGGCCTCTTCATTCACCGCCAGACCATGCAGGGGGCGATGCGCTTCTCGACAGCGGAACTCGGCAGCATTGAAGCGAAAATTGCCAGTGCCGCCGACCGTGCTATCGCCATTGAGCTGAGTATCTTTGAAGAATTGAAGGTGCTGATTCTGGCCCATCAGGCTGCAATCCAGATGGCGGCGGAAGCGCTGGCGGTCATGGACGTCTCCTCGGCCCTGGCGGAACTGGCGGATCGGCGCGGCTGGGTGCGCCCGCAGATTGATGACAGTCTCGCCTTCACGATCACCTCAGGGCGCCACCCCGTGGTGGAAGAGGCTGTGCGCCGCGATGGCCATAGCTTTATTGCCAATGATGCGGAGCTTTCACCACCACCGGGTGAGGCTTCTGGCCGCATACTGTTGGTCACTGGTCCCAATATGGCCGGAAAATCCACCTTTCTCAGGCAAAATGCCGTGATTGTCATTCTGGCGCAGATGGGCAGCTATGTGCCAGCCAGCGCGGCCCATATCGGCGTGGTCGACCGGCTTTTCTCACGTGTCGGGGCAGCAGATGATCTGGCGCGCGGGCGCTCCACCTTCATGGTCGAGATGGTCGAAACCGCCGCCATCCTCAATCAGGCAACCGGACGCAGCCTCGTGATTCTCGATGAGATCGGACGTGGCACCGCAACCTTCGACGGCCTCTCCATTGCCTGGGCGGCTGTTGAGCATCTTCACGCCTCCAACCGAGCGCGCGCACTTTTCGCCACGCATTACCATGAGCTGACCGCGCTGGCACAGAAGCTCGAGCGTCTCGCCAATGTCACCATGCGCGTCACCGACCATGATGGCGATGTGATCTTCCTGCATGAGGTGACGGCGGGTTCTGCGGATCGCAGCTATGGCATTCAGGTCGCGAAATTGGCGGGTCTTCCCCATGCCGTGGTGGAGCGGGCCAAGGCTATTCTGGCCGAACTTGAGAAAAGCGAGCGGCAGGCTCCAATCGACAAGCTGCTGGGCGAATTGCCTTTGTTTGCGAGTTTGCCGGTGGCGCAACGGCCCGCACCGAAACAGCTGAAGAAAGACGCTCTGCGCGAGGCGCTGGCCGAGGTGCAACCCGATGAGATGACGCCGAAGCAGGCGCTGGAAGTGCTGTACCGGCTCAAAGGGTTGCAATGATGTCGCAGCTTTCATTGACAACCGTCAATTAACGAGCGACAATTATACATGATCATCAGCTTTCGCCATAAAGGCCTTAAACGTCTTTATGCCGATGGTGATCGGAGCAAGCTGCCACCTGATTTGATTGCCAGGATCGAGGACATATTAATGCTCCTGAATGCCGCTTCTGATGTGAAGGATCTGGATCGTCCCTCGCTCAGGCTGCACCTGCTCAAGGGCGAACTGAAAGGTTTCTGGGCTGTGACGGTGCGTGCAAACTGGCGAATTATCTTCAATTTTGATGGAGAGAATGTGTCAGATGTCGACTTCCTCGATTACCATTAGGAGCGAACCATGCTGATGAAGAACCCGCCGCATCCAGGACGAGGCCTACGCGAAGACCTTGAGGCGCTCGGCCTATCGGTGGCGGATGCTGCACGTGGATTAGGTGTGACGCGGCAGCAACTCTACAAGGTGATGAATGGCCAGAGCGCCATCAGCTCCGAGATGGCGATCCGGCTGGAGAAGGGCATTGGCACAAGCGCCGAGACATGGTTACGGATGCAGGCGGCCTATGATCTTGCGGGGGCACGGCGGAACGAAGCGGCGATGGGCGTGACGAGGCTTGAGAAGAAAGCGGCTTAAACCAACACCGCTCTGCTTCATCCGCCCCACCAGCGCACGAAATGATGCGATGGGCCATGGCCCGAGCCGACCTGCAATCGACTGGCTCCTGCAATGGCCTCGGTGACATAAGCCTTGGCCTCGCGGCAAGCTTCCGTCAGCCCCATGCCCTTGGCGAGACCTGCGGTGATGGCGGAGGAGAGCGTGCAGCCCGTTCCATGCACGTTGCGTGTGGCAATGCGCGCGACAGCGAAGCGCTGCAGGCTGTTTTGCGAGACGAGAAGATCAACGCTTTCGGGGCCTTCGCCATGACCGCCCTTGATCAGCACCGCTTGCGCGCCGCTCGCGATCAGCATCCGCGCCTGTGCCTCCATCGCCTTTTCATCCTGCGCCATGGAAAGGCCTGTCAATGCGGCTGCTTCATGCAGGTTCGGCGTGATCAGGGTTGCCAGCGGCATGAGCTTGCGCCGTAACGTCAGAACAGCCGCCGGACGCAGCAGCGCATCGCCGGAAGCTGCGATCATCACCGGATCGAGCACCACGGGAATGGCGGATTTTGCCAGTGCATCGGCAATGACTGAAATGGTTCCGGATCGCGACAGCATGCCGATCTTGATGGCGCTGACGGCGAGATCATCGAGCACAGAGCGCAGTTGCAGGCCCACGAAAGCAGCAGGCACATCATGGATGCCTTGAACGCCCAGTGTGTTCTGTGCCGTCAGCGCGGTGATCACCGAAGCGCCATAGACGCCAAGCGCGGAAAAGGTTTTCAGATCAGCTTGAATCCCGGCTCCACCGCCCGAATCCGATCCTGCAATGGTGAGCGCAATGGCGGTCATCGGGCAGTGCTCCTTGTCATAAGGCTCACGATGTAAGGCTTCTGCGCATAACCTTCAATTGCCGACTCCCCGACTCCCGCATGCTCTGCTAAAGCGCCATGCATGACAGCGCAGAAAAACTCTCCAGCCGAACCCGCCATCACGCCGGAACTCGTCAAGGCCCATGGCCTCAAGCCCGAGGAATACGAGCGTTTCGTGCAACTTGCGGGGCGTGATCACACGTTTACGGAGCTGGGCATCGTCTCGGCGATGTGGAACGAGCATTGCTCCTATAAGTCCTCGAAAATTCACCTGAAGACACTGCCCACCAAGGGCCCACGCGTGGTCTATGGCCCCGGCGAGAACGCCGGCGTTGTCGATATTGGCGATGGCGATGTGGTGGTTTTCAAGATGGAGAGCCACAACCACCCTTCCTATATCGAACCCTATCAGGGCGCGACGACGGGTGTCGGCGGCATCCTGCGTGATGTCTTCACCATGGGTGCGCGGCCCATTGCCTGCCTGAATTTCCTGCGCTTCGGAGAGCCATCGCATCCCAAGACGAAAAGCCTTGTCTCCGGCGTCGTCGCGGGCATCGGCGGTTATGGTAATTCCTTCGGTGTGCCAACGGTCGGCGGTACAGTCGGCTTCCACGCCCGTTACAATGGCAATTGCCTGGTGAATGCCATGGCGGTCGGTCTTGCCAGGCGCGATGGAATCTTTACCAGTCAAGCGACCGGTGTCGGCCTGCCCATCGTCTATCTCGGGTCCAAGACTGGCCGCGACGGCATCCATGGCGCAACCATGGCGTCGGCCGAGTTTGAT
>JANNRX010000361.1:0-12821 GCA_031401875.1 Hyphomicrobiales bacterium
TGCACGCGAATCTGGTGCGTGCGACCGGTTTCCAGGCGGCAGACCACCCGGCTGACCAGCGGCCGGCCATCGATGCCCTCAAAGGTTTCTTCCACCCCGAAATGCGTGATTGCCGTGCGGCCCTTGCCTTCGGCACAGACCGCCATCCTCTCGCGGTTTGCGATTGAGCGATCAATCTGGGTGCGGATTTCGCCGCCATTCCGGTTGGGTTTGCCCCAGACCAGCGCGATGTATTCCCGCTCCAGTGGCCCCGTGCGGCCGTGATCCGCAAACTGTTCGGAGAGCGCCCTGTGCGTCCCGTCGTTCTTGGCTGCCACCAGCAGCCCGGATGTATCCTTGTCCAGCCGGTGCACAATACCAGGTCGCTTGACGCCGCCGATGCCCGAGAGGCTTTCCCCGCAATGTGCGATCAGGGCATTGACAAGCGTTCCCGTTTCATGACCGCCAGCGGGATGCACCACAAGGCCCGCAGGCTTGTCGATCACAATGAGATCATCATCCTCGAACACCACATTCAGCGGGATATTCTCGCCCAGCGGGATCGGCGAAACGGCCTCAGGCCGGATCAGCGTAATGATATCGCCCGCAACAAGCTTGCGCGACATTGTGGTCTCTGGCTTGCCATTGACGCTGACATGGCCATCCTCGGCAATGGCCTGGATGCGGGTGCGCGAAAGATCCGGCGCAAGTTTGGCGAGCGTCTTGTCCAGACGCTCGCCTGCGTTTTCAGCTTCGATGGTAAAAATGTCATGCATCGCGAGGCTATGGGGGCAAGCGTCATGCAAATGCAACAGAATCATGGACCATCAAGTATTTTCACGCTATCGGGCAGACCATGTTCAAGCGACTTTATGACTGGACGATCTCGCTGGGTGGCCGCCCATCCGCGCCCTACGCGCTGGGAGCTGTTTCCTTTGCGGAAAGCTCGTTTTTCCCCATTCCGCCCGATGTGGTGCTGGCCCCCATGGTGCTGGCAAAACCAGAACGCGCCTATCGCTACGCGCTGATCTGCACGGTCACATCCGTGCTCGGCGGCTTGCTGGGCTATGCCATCGGCGTTTATTTCTGGGATACGATTGGCCAATGGTTGATCTCTTTCTATGGCGGCAAGGAAAAGATCGACAGTCTGCTAGGACTCTACCGCGAGTATGGTGCGCTGCTGATCCTGATCAAGGGAGTGACGCCGATCCCCTACAAGTTTGTTACCATTGCCAGCGGCATTGCGGGCTATGATCTGTTCTGGTTCATCGTGTTGTCGATAGTGACACGGGGCGCGCGGTTCTTCGGCGTGGCGCTGCTCCTGACCAGATTTGGCGGACCAATCCGAGCCGCCATGGACAGGCACGGTGGATTGATCGCTGGCACGGTTCTGATTTCGATCATTGCCGGCTTCTTCATCATCAAGTTTCTGCTGTGAAGTTGCCGACAATTGCCCTGCTTTATGACTATGCAGCGTCGTCGCCGCCGCGGCGGGCAGGGCTTCTGCTCGTGCTGGCGAGCGCCGTCATTGCCGGCGCATGGTTCACGGAAATCGTGCTTGGCTACGTACCCTGCAAGCTCTGTCTCATCCAGCGCTGGCCGTTTTATTTCGCCATTCCACTGGCGGCGCTGGCGCTGCTGATTACTGGCCCGCTGAGAACACCTCGTGCGGCATGGCCAGCCTTTGCCATGCTTGGCGCGATCTTCATGGTGAGTGCAGCGCTGGGCGCGCATCACGCGGGCGTCGAATGGGGCTGGTGGGCAGGTCCCGCCGATTGCGGAGGGCGCGTGGCAGACGGCCCGGCGAATGTGGCGGATCTTCTCTCTGCCATGCAGAAAACCCGCATCGTCAGCTGCACGGAAGCGCCCTTCCGTATCCTGGGCCTGTCGCTCGCGGGCTGGAATGCGCTGATCTCTTTTGTGCTGGCAACCATTGCCATCCGCGGCTGGCGCGGCAGGCGCGTGCTCCCGTTTACTTCAACTCGCTGAGCAGCGGGCTCCAGGCTGGGTCACTGGCGAAAGACGGTGTTGGAATGGCAACTTCCACACGTCCCGTCACATCCACCATATGGATCTTTGGCCCACCCGCTCCCCCGGCATCGCGGAAGAAAACGAGATAGCGCCCGTTGGGTGCCCAGCTTGGGCCTTCATTGTGAAAGCCTTCCGTCAGAATGCGTTCGCCCGAACCATCGGGCTTCATCACACCAATGGCGAAGCTGCTGCCGCCCTGCCGGGTGAAAGCGATGAAATCCCCATTGGGGGACCAGACTGGCGTTGAATAACGCCCTTGCCCGAAGGAGATGCGCTTGGCAGCACCGCCTGCCGCACTCATCACATAAAGCTGCTGTCCGCCGCCCCGGTCGCTCTCGAAAACGATCTGCGAACCGTCCGGTGAATAAGACGGCGAGGTATCGATGGAAGGCGAGTTCGTCAGCCGCGTCATGGCATTGGAACGCAGATCCATGGCAAAGACATTGGCATTGCCGCCCTGTTGCAGGCTCATCACAATTTTCCAGCCGTCGGGCGAGAAGCGCGGGCTGAAGCTCATGCCGGGGAAATTGCCGACAACCTCACGCTTGCCTGCCGCAATATCAAGGATGTAGACCTTCGGATCATTGCCTGGCGTGAAGCCCATATACGCCACTTCCTGCGAAGAGGGCGAGAAGCGCGGCGTCACCACCAGTTCCTCATTACTCGACAACGCTCGGAAATTTGCACCATCCTGATCAATGATGGCGAGGCGCTTGCGGCGGTTCTCCTTGGGGCCGCTCTCATCCACAAAGACGATGCGGGTGTCGAAGAAACCCTTCTCGCCTGTGATCTTTGAATACACACCATCCGAGATGATGTGCGCCGCACGGCGCCAGTTGGAAGCATCGGTTGCAAGCTGCTGCCCCACGAGCTGCTCGCCGGTCGCGACTTCCCACAGGCGGTATTGCGCCTGCGTCTGGCTTCCCGAACGCACCACGCGGCAGGTGACAAGCGCCTGAATGCCCGTGCCTTTCCAGGCAGCAAAGTTGGGAGCGGCATCGAAATTCTCGATCTTTTCGGGATGGCGTACCTTGTCGATGGGGTTGAACAGGCCGGAGCGCTTGAGATTGTTGGTGATGACGCCACCCACACTCTGCTGGGCCGTATCACCGATGCAATCCGCTACGGCAATCGGCATGGGCTGGAAGTTTCCGCCACGCAGATCGATGAAAAGCTCGGCCTGTGCCGTGCTGCTGAGTGCAGTTAGTGTCAGTGCAAAACCCAGAACCACCGTCTTGAGCCGGTCGAAAGATCGAGAGCGCTGGATGAGGCTAAAGGGGGCGCAGGATTTCGTGAGCAGAGCGTGGTTCATGGTCATGTCAATCTTCAGGGTTCAATTGAACGATGGTGCTGCGCCAGTCGTTGTGGGTCGCGGCAAAGCGGGATGGAATACGGAAAGGCGAGCATTGGCGAATGGCGCGCATGCCGCTCTCGGCCAGAGCGCGGAAATTGGGATCACCTGAAGCATTGGTCAGGATCGGAGTGCCTTGCAATGCGCCGTCGACGCCGAGCGAAATCCGCACCAGCGGCAGAACTCCGGGCTTGCCGGAAACAGGCACGCTCCAGCAGGACCGGATCTGATCCGCCAGCAAGCCGGCCAGTGCCGCCCTGTCGGATGGGTTGAGACGCTGGCCTGTGGCGGTTGCTGCCCCCGCAGCAGGCGTACGGCTGACCTGCTGCCCCGTATTGCCACTGTTGGAGGGCGCTTCACGGGATGCCAGAAGCGCGCGGCGTGCGGCGTCTGCCGTTGATTGATTGCGCGCTTCCTGTTCGGCTTCGCGCTTCTTTTTGTCATCAGCGGCCTTTTTGGCAGCTTCCTGAATGCGCTTGGCATCATCCGCTTTTTTCTTGTCCTCAGCCGCTTTGGCTTCAACGATTTTTTTCTGCTCGTCGCGCTTGCGGGCTTCTTCCTGCTGGCGCTGCTGCTCCTCGGCCTTTTGCTGCTCCAGCTTTTTGCGGGCCGCCTGGCGGATCACTTCCTCGGCTTCTTCTTCCTCGATGGCTTCGGCAGTTTTTGGAGGCTTGTTCACGACAGGTTTCGGCGGAACCACGACGGGCCTTGGCGGAGGCACGACAACGGCTGTCGTTTCCTTGCGCTCTTCCTTGCGCTCCTCTCTGGCTGTTTGCTCCTGAGGCTTGGGCGTTGCGTCGGTATCAACCTGTCTTTTGGCTTGTCCCGGCGCGTTCTGCTCGATCCTGGGATCAACGCGATCCACCCTTGGCACGGGCGCGGCCTGTTTTGCCGATTGCTCCCCCTTGGTGACTTCGCGGGGGAGGCTCTCATTCACGACTTCGACGGAAACCGCTTCCACGGCATCCGGCAGGATTTTGGGCTGGCTGAACGTCATGATGCTGGCCACAAAAACAGCCGTATGCAGCCCTAGTGACAGGAGCATGCCCGGTCGTCTGAATGTGTCCATCAAGGCCATCGTCAGATCTTATTTCCTGTCCTGTTCGGTCAGCATGGCAACCCGCTTGTAACCCGCCGTCGTGATGGCTGACATTACCTGCATCACTGTCCCGTAATCCACTTGCCTGGAGCCTTTGACATAGATGCGTTCATCGAAGCCCTGTTTTGCCAGCGGTTGGATTTTCTGCACGACATCAGCAAGCGCGACTTGATCCTCCCCGATAAAAATCTGTGCCTTTTCATTGATCGATATCGTGACGGGTTTCTGATCCACATTGAGTTGGCCTGCCCCTGTCTTGGGCAGATCAATCGGCACGCCCGCTGTCAGCAGCGGCGCCGTCACCATGAAGATGATCAGCAGCACCAGCATCACATCAATGAAGGGTGTCATGTTGATATCAGCAATAGGAGCCGAGCGCCGCGCCCGTCGCCGTCTTCCGCCACCGCCCTGTGCGGATCCGCCCGCCATCATGCCCATTGCGAAAATTCCCCAGATTGCATCATATCAGGCCGCCACGCGTTCATCGATCTGCCGGGACAGGATTGCCGAAAATTCATCCGCAAAGCTCTCCAGCCGCGATTGCGCTTTTGCTGCCTGCTTTTGATAGACATTGTAGGCAATAACCGCCGGAATTGCGGCAGCAAGGCCAATGGCTGTTGCAAACAAGGCTTCCGCAATACCCGGAGCCACCACGGCAAGGGACGTGTTCTTCGATGCGGCAATGGAAGTGAACGAGGTCATGATACCCCACACCGTTCCGAAGAGGCCAATGAATGGCCCGGCGGAACCCACCGTTGCCAACACCAGAAGGTTTGATTCATAGCGCTCCGCCTCACGCTGGATTGTCACATCCAGCACTTTGTCGATGCGCGAGTTGAGCGAGGTGAAACCACGGCCTGAACCCTCAAAGGCCCGCTTCCATTCCCGCATCGCAGCCACGAAAACCGAAGACATGCCATTGGTCTGCTGGGTCTGAAGCGTGCGGTAAAGCTCTTCCAGGCTCTGTCCGGACCAGAAGGTTTCCTCGAACGTATCCATCTGGCCGTTCAGCTTGCGAAACAGCATCCATTTGTTGATGATGATGCTCCAGGTCCAGACCGAAGCAACGACAAGGCCAAACATCACCAGCTTGACGACGATATGTGCCTGCCAGAACAAACCCCAAAGAGAGAGATCGTGGATAGTATCCGCTCCAGGCATGCTTTTCTCCACTTCAATGTGACACGGAATACGCAAACAAGCGGCTTTCAGCGCCAATTTCGTTCAAACCATGACCGCAAGGGTCATTCTTTGGAATTTGGGACAGAACTCCGGTTCATCCCACCAGTTAAGCAGGAATCAACCTTAACAACGGGTTAGCAAATTCAGCCAGCCAGCTTCACACGCAGTTGATCTGGTATGCGTCTGGCGCGCCCCCCACCCACGCAAACAACCTTTACATCTGCCGTAACGAGCACGTCTCCGCCCCGCAGTATGCGCTGGCTGACGCTCATCGAAGCCCCCTTCATGTCCACAGGAACCGTCTCCACGCTGAGCCAGTCATCCATGATCGCAGGTTTGAGAAATTCGATCTGCATCGCCCGAACCGCAAAAGCCAGAGCCGTTCCCTTATCGAAAAGCGCGTTCTGGTCGATGCCAAGATCACGGATCAACTCGGTGCGCCCGCGCTCCATGAAGCGCAGGTACGATGCGTGATACACCACGCCGGAGAAGTCTGTATCCTCGTAATAGACACGTACTGGCAGAAGATGGGGCGACATATTTGCGGCATAGCGCAATTTTAATGCTGCTGGAACGCTGTTTTGCGGGTTCTCATTCATACGCACTGGCATTATGTCGGCATTTCTCGATACAGGACACTTTCGTAAAAGACATCCTCAAGGATATTGCCCGTGACTGCTGCGCCTCCTCTTACCATTTCCACCGGCAATCCCACAGTCGACGCCTATCTCCAGAATGGCTACCTCTCGGTTGTCGGCATGTCGTCGCGGTTTGCCGCCGCCATCGCGTCGCGCTTGCTGTTGATCCAGTCGGAGCTTGGCGTTGCAGGACAGGTCGCTGAAATCGGCACCTTCGAGGGCCGCTTTTTCATCGCGCTGGCGCATATGCTGAAAGACGGCGAGAAGGCCATCGGCATTGATCTGTTCGATTGGCCAAACCCGGAAGTGATTGATCGCTTTCACGCCAATTGCCGCAAGCACGGAGTCCCGGATTCAAAGCGGGTGACGCTGAAAGCCGACAGCCGCGCCATGAAACCGGCGGATCTGATCAAGGCGGCGGAAGGCAAAAAAATTCGCCTGTTTCACATCGACGGCGAACACAGCCGCGCAGCCCTGACCCGAGATCTGGCTCTGGCCACAGCCGTGATGGCGGATGGCGGCATCATCATTCTCGATGACATGCTGCACCCAGGCTATCCGACACTGATGGTCGCGGTTCAGGAGTATCTGGAAACGCATCCCGAAATGGTGGTGCTTGCCATCATTGACCGCGAGAGCATCGTTGCCGCTACCAAGTTTGTTTTGTGCCAGAAGGCATGGTTCGAGCGCTATCAGGCCGTGATGCTGGACGCATTCAAGGACAATATCTGGCCGCTCGGAGCAGATTTCGAGCCGCATTGGTGCCTGGTGCTGTCGCTCGACACACGATTGGCGGAGATTGTCTGAGACACTACCGCTCAAAGCCTTCGATTGACAAAATTGCCTTTTTAAGGCTTCTGGCAGTTCAAATGCCGACATACGTCGGCAGCGGACCTCACCCATGTGTTTTGCCACGATGAAAAAATCGACCAAAACAACCGGGACGCCGAAAGGCGTGACGAAAGGCTGACGTCTGCCTCGATCTCGGGAACTCCCCCGTCGGGGGACAGGTCAGGACCAACCCGGACAGGGTGGGTCGGGTTCCGGGGGAGACCAACAGGGCAATGCCCTTTTCTACAGCAGGATCACGATCATGGGTTTGAAGATTGCAATCGCAGGTGCCACGGGCAATGTTGGCCGTGAAATGCTCAATATTCTGGCAGAGCGCGCTTTCCCAGTCAGCGAAGTCGTGGCCTTGGCCTCGCAGCGCTCCATCGGCCAGGAGGTTTCCTTCGGCGACAAGACACTGAAGGTGAAGGCTCTGGAGCATTACGATTTTCGCGGCACCGATATCTGTCTGATGTCGGCGGGTGGCGACGTTTCCAAGATCTGGTCGCCCAAGATCGGTCAACAGGGCTGCATCGTGATCGATAATTCTTCCGCCTGGCGCTATGATTCAGACGTGCCCCTGATCGTGCCTGAAGTGAACATCCATGCGCTGGCGGGTTACACGAAGAAGAATATCATCGCCAATCCCAACTGCTCCACGGCGCAGCTCGTGCTGGCTTTGAAGCCGTTGCATGACGCTTTCCATATCACGCGTGTCGTGGTCTCGACCTATCAATCTGTCTCTGGTGCCGGCAAGGATGGCGTTGACGAGCTGATGGGGCAGACCCGCGCCATCTTCTCGGCCAAGGCACCCGAGGCAGCAAAGTTCACCAAGCGCATCGCCTTCAATGTCATTCCGCATATCGATGTATTCATGGAAGACGGCTTCACCAAGGAAGAGTGGAAGATGATGGCGGAAACCAAGAAAATGGTCGATCCCAAGATCAAGCTCACCGCGACCTGCGTGCGCGTACCGGTGTTCGTCGGCCATTCGGAATCGGTCAACATCGAATGCGCCAAGCCCGTTAGCGTCGAGGAAGCGCGCTCCATCCTGCGCTCGGCGCCGGGCATCCTGGTGGTCGACAAGCACGAGGACGGCGGATACATCACGCCGTATGAAGCTGCTGGCGAAGATGCCACATACATCTCCCGCCTCCGTGAGGACAACACCGTCGAGAACGGCCTCGCCTTCTGGTGCGTCTCCGACAATCTGCGCAAGGGCGCAGCGCTGAACGCGGTGCAAATCGCCGAAGCACTGGTGGCGAAGGGCTATCTCAAGGTCAGCAAGGCGGCGTGAGCCCCCATCACGTCCCGCGCGGTTTTGCGCGTGCTGTGGGAGTGGCGCTGGCGGGATCATCGGGCCAGAGGTGGCGTGGATAGCGGCCTTTCATGTCTGCCTTCACCGCGGCCCATGAGCCCTTCCAGAAACCCGGAAGATCACGCGTGATCTGAATGGGCCGATGGGCCGGGGACAGCAGATGCAACGTCAGCGGCACACGTCCGCCTGCCAGGCTCGGATGCTGACCGAGGCCATAAAGTTCCTGCACACGGATAGCGAGAACGGGGCCGCCATCTTGCTCGTAATCGACCGCCACGCTTGATCCTGTTGGTGCGGTGAAATGCGTGGGGGCATCGACGTCCAGCAGGCGCTGGAGGTTCCATGGCACCAGGGTTTCAAGCGCTTCGCGCAACATGTCACCCCCGATCGAGGCGACGGACGTCTTGCCCGTCAGGAACGGGGCCAGCCAGGCACCGGCTGTTGCTGCGAGACATACGTCGGAGAGATCAGGCCATGGATTATCAGGCTGATCGCCATGGTTCTGGCGCAGGAACATCACGCGGTCCCGCCATTGCTGTGTGGCCTTGCTCCAGTTGAGATGCTGCAGCCCGGCAACAGCAACACCCTCCGCCAAGACCTTCGCAGCGGCTTGCGTTGCTGGAACCGGCATCGTTTCCGAAGCAAGCGTGATGGCATCCAGCCGCCGCACGCGCCGTGCACGCAGGGCAAGGGCGGCGGGGTCGAAGACAAGTTCCTCGCCCGTAACCATGCGCTGTCCGGCAATCTCGAACAGTGATTTCTCATCCAGCGGAGCCGCCAGCAAGATGCGCGCAGCAGCTGCCGTTCCGGTCATATCCGCCACGACCAGCCAGGGCGCGCGGGCCAGCGCATCGGCGGCGTCGACAGCGCCTGCGCGGCCATTGGCGAGCAGAAACTGGCCGGGGCCTCCCCGCGCTTTGGCAATGCGGTCCGGATAGGCCATTGCGAGCAATGTGGCGGGGGAATGCGCGGCACCCGAAGCTCGTCCCGCGCGCACGGAATGTGCCCAGCCCGATGCAAGCTGGCGCATGTCCATGGCGCGCGGGCTGCGGTCCCGCCGGAACTGCTCCAGCCTGTGCGACAGATCGGCGGAGGCACCACCCAGGCCCCGCTCCACCATGATTGCGGCAAGATCAGCCGCATCGCGAAGTGCTGCAACGGAGATTTCCGCCGCACTGATCACCATCTTTGCCAGCCGGGGCGGCAGTGGCAACGCCCGGATGCGCTTGCCCGCCTGGGTGATGCGGCCCGCCTGATCCAGTGCATCAATCGCGCGGAGCATCGCTTTTGCCTCCGCCACGGCGGCAGCGGGCGGCGGGTCAAGCCAGTGCAGGCTGTCAGGTTCCGTGACCCCCCAACTGGCGAGATCCAGCACCAGGCCCGACAAATCCGCGGCCTTGATTTCCGGCGTCGAGAAGGCCGCGAGGCTCAGCGTCTGTGGTTCATCCCAGAGGCGGTAGCAGATGCCGGGTTCCGTGCGTCCGGCGCGTCCCCTGCGCTGATCGGCGGAGGCGCGCGAGACACGCACCGTCTCCAGCCGGGTCACGCCCGTATCGGGCTCATAGCGGGGAACGCGGGCGAGGCCGCAATCCACCACCACGCGCACGCCTTCGATGGTCAGCGAGGTCTCGGCGATGGAGGTGGCGAGTACGATCTTGCGGCGGCCCCTGGTGGCGGGCTGCACGGCAAGATCCTGCGCGCGCTGATCCATCGCCCCGTAGAGCGGGGCAATGTCGACCGCAGCATCGCTGATCCGCTCGCGCAGAAGCTGTTCCGTACGGCGGATTTCGCCCTGACCGGGCAGAAAGACGAGGATCGATCCTTCCTCGGCTTTCAATGCGCGCTCAATGGCGCTCGCCACCTGCGGCTCCAGCCGTTCGCGGGCATCGCGACCGAGATGGCGCGTCTCGACCGGAAACATGCGTCCCACGCTTTCGATCACGGTCGTATCCGCACCAAGCAGGCTTGCGACGCGTGCGCCATCCAGTGTCGCGGACATCACGAGAATGCGCAGATCCTCGCGCAGCCCTGCCTGTGCATCAAGCGCCAGCGCGAGGCCCATGTCGGCGTCCAGCGAGCGTTCGTGAAACTCGTCGAAAATGATAGCCGCCACGCCGTCCAGTGCCGGGTTATCGAGGATCATGCGCACGAAAACACCCTCGGTCACAACTTCGATCCGCGTTGTGGCTGAGACCTTGACGTCCAGCCGGGCGCGCAGGCCCACGGTCTCGCCCACCGTCTCGCCAAGCGTCGCTGCCATGCGACTTGAGGCTCCACGCGCCGCAAGCCGTCGCGGTTCCAGCATGAGGATGCGCCGGTCGCCACGCCACGGCGCATCCAGTAAGGCAAGGGGAACGCGGGTTGTCTTGCCGGCACCGGGTGGGGCCACGAGCACGGCATTCGGAGAATTGGCCAACACCTTTTTCAGCGCTGGCAGCGCATCGTCAATCGGGAGGGGGGTATCGATGATCATCCGGCCTCTTCAGGCCGAATTTATTCGTCCTCATCCTCAGGCTCAAGGCGGGAGTAGAAGGAATAGCGGATGGCTTCGGCATCATCATACCAGAAACCTGGGCCCTTGCCCGCTTCCTGCGTCCGCTGCCACAGCTTTTCGAGAAGTGCCTCATCGCTGATCGCCATCTCGAAGTCATTGTCGAAGAAAAGATCAGACCATTCCCAATAGGTGCCGAGCCTCTTGACGCCATGCATTAGATTCCAGCGGTCGATGACCGAGGAGGGAAGATCAGAGGTCATTGAAGCAAAGAACACGCCCTGCGCTGCGACCCTGTGCATCTCTTCAATCGCCCATTCCACCCGGTTGGGCATCACATGGCATAGCGCGGTGTCGTAGATGACATCAAACTCGCCATCCTCGAACGACATATCGGTAATTGTGCCCAGGATGTTGAACTCCTGAATATCTTCCGGTGTCTGGCTGTGGATCTGGATATTGTTCTCGATGCCCCAGGCGTCGATGCCGCGCTTGCGCATGGCGGCGACGGTTTCGCCGCTGGCGGAGCCCGTGATCAGCAGGCGATATTTCTTCTTCGGCTTCCAGATCATGCGTATCATGTCGTCGACGAAAGCCGGGTCGAAGAACGTCTTCCAGGCCTCGTTGTAAGGGCCAAGGTTCCGGTAATTCTCGAAAAAGGCCTTGTCGATCTGGTTTCTGGGCACTTTGCCGTTGCGGGCGGCTGCCTCAAGCTGGCGCTTGTAGCGTTGCTGGGTCAATTCTGAAACCGCAAGATCGCTGGCGATATCGCAGGAATCGATCAGACCGTTGAGCGTGGAATCGTAGAGATAATCGCCAGTGAGAAAAATACCTGGATTGTCCTCTGGCTCCGGCAGGTGGTTCTCACGCGCGCCGCGCACGGGAACGCCGCCGGGAATGGCGTTGACGGAGGACAGCCAGCGATGCACCTTGCCCTCGACAAAATACTTGCGTGCATCGCCGAAGGATGGCGGAAGCGAGGCGAGTGCTGCATCAAACAGCTCCTGATCCGACAGGTTGCAATAGGCCAGTGCATCGGAGCCTGCGATCAGCCAGCCAAGGGCGCCTGATCCATTTTTATACGCGTGGCGGGTGTTCTCGATATAGACGCAACAGCCACCGAATGTGTCCGACATCCACCAGCTTTGCTTGACATGCGGTTCCCAGATTTTCTTGTCGAAGAGCAGCGTGACGCGCAGGTAATGCGCAGGACGGTCGAAATGTGCGATATGGCGCACCATGGCCTTTTGCAGCGCCTCGCCGTCAAATTCGATTGTTGCGAGCCAGTTATGCGGCAGGCTGAAGATGACAATATCAAACTCGCGGATCGTGGTTTTGCTGCCGGTCTGGACGTGCAGATAATATTTGCCATTCTCACCACGGCCACAACGCAGAACGCGGCTGTTGAGCTCCACCTTGTTGCTCGGATCTTTCTTGTTGTGCTCGATCAGATGATGGGTGAGCTGCTCGTTGCCGCCGACAATCGAGTAAAGATCGATGTAGCCATCAAGGTCCATCAGGAAGTTCTTGAGCCCGTTAAGACCATTGGTCAGATGCGGTTCGGAAGCGATATCGCTGCGCGCCCCGATTTTGAAATATTTGCGTGCGGTTTCATCGGGGACGGATTTCTCCAGCAATTCCTGGCAATTGATATTCACCCAGGGATGCGCATTGTCCTCTTTGCCGACGCCCTCATAATATTGTGCGGGGGTCAGCATGCGCGAGCAGGTCTTGCGGAAGGCTTTGACGGCATTGGCAGTTTTAGCGCCATAAGCCTGCTTGACGCCGTCGATGCCGACCATGACCTGTCCGTCCATCACCACGGTCTCGCTGTCCATGGCAACGGTTTTCAGGCCAAAGCTGTGAACGCCGCGTAGTCGGCGTCGGAGAACCCGGTGGTGCCG
>JANNRX010000362.1:0-6741 GCA_031401875.1 Hyphomicrobiales bacterium
ATCTGACATCGCGTCTCTCCAGCGCGATATCCCAGCAAGCAGCACGCCGCGAGATCTCGATTGTCGGTATTGATGACAGGCCACGCTATCAGGTTCGCGGCTATGTCTCCGCGCAGCCTGCGGCCGAAAACAAAGGTGAACTTGCCTGGGCCTTCGATATTTTCGATGCAAAGCTGACACGGGCTCGCCGGGTCAGTGGCGTCGAAACAGTGTCTGGCAGCGGCGACATCTGGTCCGCTGTAACAGATACGGACTTGCAGAAAATCGCCTTCCGCTCGCTCGACGAGATCGCAGAATTTCTGGCGGCGACACCCGAGGCTGTGGCTGTTCGTACAGGCGGCGCTTTACCCGCAGTGCCAGCAAAAGCAGCAACACGGGCCGCAACAAGAGCAACAAGCCTGATTGCGGATCCTTCGATTGTTCCTTGAGAAAGCACACTTTCTGACCGCGAAAGCGTGCAGCTTGTGAATTGCCACGCTTTCGCGGCCTGAAATGCCCCGAGCGGCTTGTGAGGTGAATGACGCGTTGCTAAGGACAGACAAGCTTGCCATGTTGGGCGCATGGATCAGGCTTTGCGAGACACGCCCACGACAAAGACATCATGAAACTGATTTCCGGCAATTCCAATCGTCCGCTTGCGGAAGCCATTGCGGCCCACATGGGGCAGCCCCTGGCCAAAGCCACGGTCAGACGTTTTGCCGATATGGAAATTTTTGTTGAAATTCAGGAAAATGTCCGGGGCGAGGATGTCTTCATCATTCAGCCGACGTCATTTCCAGCCAATGACCATTTGATGGAGCTGCTGATTATTGCTGATGCGCTCAGGCGTTCTTCGGCCAAGCGCATTACGGCGGTTTTGCCCTATTTCGGTTATGCGCGGCAGGACAGGCGCGCCTCTGGTCGCACGCCGATTTCGGCCAAGCTCGTGGCCAATATGATCACGACCGCGGGTGCTGACCGCGTTCTGACCATTGATCTTCATGCGGGTCAGATCCAGGGCTTTTTCGATATTCCGACGGATAATCTCTACAGTGCGCCTGTGATGGTGAAAGATATCAAGGCACGGCTCGATACATCCAATGCCATGGTGATTTCACCTGACGTTGGCGGTGTTGTGCGCGCCCGCGCGTTGGCCAAGCGCATTGATGCACCGCTCGCGATCGTCGACAAGCGTCGCGAACGGCCCGGTGAGAGCGAGGTGATGAATATCATCGGTGAAGTGCAGGGCAAATCCTGTATTCTCGTGGATGATATCGTCGATTCCGGCGGAACCCTTTGCAACGCAGCCGAAGCTCTGCTGGCCAAAGGGGCACGGGATGTTTCCGCCTATATTACCCATGGTGTGCTTTCAGGCGGCGCGGTGGCGCGTATCGCTTCATCCAAACTCAAGGAACTGGTGATCACCGATACAATCGAACCGACGCACGCAGTGAAAGCGGCCAGCAACATTCGCGTGATCTCGGTCGCTGATCTGCTGGGAGAGGCCATTGTCAGAACGGCCAGCGAAGAAAGCGTATCCAGTCTTTTCGATTAAAGGGATACCTTTCAACCAGAACATGACGTTTTCTTGTACCATACGATAACGGCCTGCCTCTTGCAGAAATGTCATGGAAACGCCACAGATTGGCGTGAGAACGTATCGAACTGGATCGAAAGTGACAGAATACAGGAAAAGCAGCTTGCTGGATCGACTTCGGCGCAGGGCACTGGATGCCGATGCGCTGTTCGGCCATGCGCTTTTTGCCGTGGGGCGCAGATTGCGCGAGGGATACACGCGCTACGCCCTGTTCATGGATCGACTGAGCCTGACCGGCGGGCGCAAGCTTGCGGTCAATGTTGCCGGTGAAGCATTCACCTGGGGTACCCTGGGCAGCATCGTGGTGCTTGCGCTGGCGACCGCGGCCTTCAAGGAGACTTCGGACGAGAACTGGCTGAAGAAACAGGATCTCGCGGTTGTCTTTCTGGATCGCTACGGCACGGAGATTGGCAAGCGCGGCATCAAGCACGATGATTCTGCACGCCTTGAAGATATGCCGGATTATTTTCTGAAGGCGGTTCTGGCGACGGAAGACCGCCGCTTTTATGATCATTACGGCATTGATCTTATCGGTACCGCACGGGCAATCAGCGTCAATACACGTGCATCAGGTGTTGTTCAGGGCGGATCATCGCTCACCCAGCAGCTGGCGAAGAACCTTTTTCTCACCAATGAGCGCTCGCTGGAACGCAAGATCAAGGAAGCGTTTCTGGCCATCTGGCTGGAAAGCCGTCTTTCGAAACGCGAGATTCTGAAGCTTTATCTCGACCGTGTTTACATGGGTGGTGGCACTTTCGGAGCCGCGGCTGCCGCTGAATTTTACTTCGGCAAATCGATCAAGGATCTGACGCTTGCGGAAAGCGCCATGCTGGCAGGCCTGTTCAAGGCACCGACAAAATACGCGCCGCATGTGAACCTGCCTGCGGCTCGCGCCCGCGCCAATGATGTCCTGTCCAATCTTGTGGAAGCAGGTTTCCTCAGCGAAGGGCAGACCTATGCAGCGAAGCGCAATCCGGCAACGCCGATTGCACGCCCCCGTGATGTAACGGCGGATTATTATCTCGACTGGGCCTTTGGCGAGGCCAAGAAGCTGCTCGATGCAGGCAAGCTTGGCAACGAGCGGGTCATCACTGTCAAGACATCACTGGACATGGACATTCAGCGCCGCAGTGAATCCGTAATGGAAACCATGCTGCGCCAGCATGGCGAGCAATATGAGGTTGAATCGGGCGCATTGGTCGTGATGGACATCGACGGTGCCATGCGTGCCATGGTCGGGGGAAGGGATTATGGCACCAGCCAGTTCAACCGCGCCACGGATGCCTTGCGTGCGCCGGGCTCATCGTTCAAGCCGTTTGTCTATGCCGCAGCCCTTGAAACCAAGAAGATCAATCGGAATTCCACCGTTGTCGATACCTCCGTTTGCATCGGTAACTGGTGTCCGAAGAACTACAATCGCTCTTTCAGTGGCTCGATGCCCCTGACAACGGCGGTTGCCAAATCGGCCAATTCGGTGCCCGTGCAACTCTCGATCGCCATCGGCAAAGACAAGCATCCCACCCATGTGGGCCGTGCCGCGCGTGAAGGGCGCGATACAATCGTCAGGCTTTTACGCCGCATGGGTGTGAACTCCCCCCTCACAGATACGCCGTCTATGCCCATTGGCTCCGTCGAGATGACGGTGGTCGAGATGGCACAGGGGTATGCCGCATTCCCGAATGCCGGGAAGCGCGTCGAACCGCATGCCGCCATGGAAATCCACAACAGCCGCGGCGAGCTGATCTATAGAAACGACCGTGACAAACCGCCCGAGCGCCAGATCCTCAGTCAGGAGGTTGCTGCGGACATGAATTTCCTTCTGTCCAAGGTCCCCGAGGAAGGGACGGGAAGGCGTGCGGCTTTGCCGGGCATTCGCTCGGCAGGCAAGACCGGCACCACGGACGGTTACCGCAATGCCTGGTATGTCGGATACACCGGCAACATGGTTGCGGCAGTCTGGGCGGGCAATGATGATTACACCGAAACCAACAATATGACCGGTGGCACAGTGCCTGCGATGATCTGGCATGAAATCATGGGTTACGCGCATCAAGGCATCGAATTGAAACCGATCTTCGGCCTGACACCGCTTGATATTCCTGCACAGGCAAAGACACCCGTGGCACAGAACCGTCCTGCTGGATTTGAAATCCTGAATCCGCAGAAACCCGCACTGTTGTCGCGTCGTGGCAATGAGGTGCTTTCCACGATTGATGACCAGTTCAAGTCAGCACAGACCCGAAGGGCTGCTGAAGCCGGCAAGCGGGCTGATGCTGATGGGCCTTTTGTGGTCAATCCATCGGCTGCGGCAGTTGCGGGACGTGTCACCAGCCGCAATCAATAATCGTTCAAGCGGCGTCTTCTCGTTGTCAGATGGTTTCGTATGGGCGCATCATGGTCTAAGACAGTATCGTGACTCGTCTTGCCTCAATCTTTGCTTTCGTTGCGATGCTGCTTGTGGGATTGGCCGGAGGGCTCTTTGCCACATGGCATATCCTGAGTGCCTCAAAGCCGCCCGGGGCCATCAAATATGGCAGCTGGGTGGTATGGCCTGCTGCGGGGTCCAGCAATCCAGACCCCTATTCGCTGGCTTACTTCGCGCGCCGGGGCGATATTCCCCTGGCCCCTGTCGAGGGTCTCGCCTTTTTTGCCAGTCGCGATTCGGATGATGCCGTACTCGAAGGCCGATGTACCTATGAAATCACTGGAGCCTTTCCACCGGCACGCGCCTGGACGCTTTTTGTGTTTCAAGCCGATGGACGTGTGATCAGCAGTCCGGCCGGGCGCCCCGGATTTACCTCCGTTGAAACTATCCTGGAAGGCGCAGTCACGCGCATTGCGCTTTCGGCTTCGCCACAAACCGGCAACTGGTTGCAGATTCCTCCCGCTGGGCAGTTTATCCTCGCACTCCGCTTCTATGATACCCCCTTGAGTGCGGTTGCCTCTGTGCTGGATGATGCGCGACTTCCGGCGTTGCGACGCGTGGGATGTCTGTCATGAAACGTGGTTTTTTCAATGCCATCCCGTTTATCCTGGGGGCGGTGATTATCGCCGGTCTTGTCCATCTCCTGTCGATTCTTCTTCTGCCAAGGGTGGCGGCGAGCAACGCTTTTGCCCGGTTGAGCGTCAATGCTTCCTTGAATACATTGGAAAATCTGCAAAGCCCTGATGGGACCAAGGTGATGCTGCCATTTGCGGATCCCGCAATGCTGACAGCCATATGCCACTACGATGTTACGCAGGAGCCCGTGCGGCTGAAGATCACGACGGGAGATGATTTCATGTCCATCGTCTTCCTCGATCCCGAAGGCAAGGTCATCTATTCACTGACGGACAAGGCCGCGACGCGACGCCTGATCGAGATTGTGATCGGCTCGCCTGCACAGATCAGACAGATAACAATCCAGGATTCCGAAGATGAAGCCGTGCAGGAACTGAGATTGCGGCTGGCCAATCCGCGCGGTATGGCAATCATACGGGCTCTGGCACCCAGAAGCAGCGATGTGCCGCAAGTTTCCGCACTTCTTGACCGCTCTGATTGTCAACAGGAATAGCTCTTTGGTATAAATTCCGCAGGCTGACGATCTGTCGCTCCCAAAGACCTTTTTGCGGGGTTGCGCGTCGTCATCATCCCTGCTAGTCGACCACCCATTCATTGGACTGGCGCGTAAGCCTTTGCGGAGAACCGCCTGTCCACTTCTGTTGATTTGCGTTGGATATTCGGCGGTTTTACCATCTCGAATAAACCCGGCGCCCGGATAAGCAAAAAGGGCTGATCTTGGCTGAAGATATTTCTGCTGCGGGTCCTATCGTTTCGGGTATTGCCGGGCGTTATGCATCCGCACTTTTTGATCTGGCTAGTGATGCACGCGCAACGGCTAGCGTTGCTGCGGATCTGTCACGGTTTGACGCATTGGTGGCGGGGAGCGACGAACTGCTGCGTCTTGTGAAGAGCCCGGTGTTTTCTGCCGATGAGCAGGTCCGTGCTGTTGCAGCGGTCATGGACAAAGCGAAAATTGGCGGGCTTGCGGCAAATTTCATCAAGCTTGTGGCATCAAAGCGCCGCCTGTTTGCTATCCGCGACATGGTGAGCGCCTATCACGCCCTTGCCGATGCACGAGCCGGTGTGGTCAAGGCCGAGGTTGTTGTGGCTGAGGCGCTTTCGGACAAGAACCGCAAGGCCGTGGTGGAGGCGCTTCGCGGCGTCACCGGCAAGACAGTTACTGTTGTCGAAAAGGTCGATCCATCGATCATCGGCGGAATCATCGTGAAAATGGGCTCTCGCATGGTCGATAGCTCGGTACGCACAAAACTGAATTCTCTCAAAGTCGCTATGAAAGAGGCTGGCTAATGGACATCCGCGCCGCTGAAATTACCGCAATTCTCAAGAACCAGATCAAGAACTTTGGCGATGCGGCCGAAGTGACCGAAGTGGGCCAGGTGCTCTCGGTCGGCGATGGTATCGCCCGCGTCTACGGCCTCGACAGTGTCCAGGCCGGCGAGATGGTCGAATTCGAGAATGGCACCAAGGGCATGGCCCTGAACCTCGAAACCGATAACGTCGGTATCGTGCTGTTCGGTTCCGACCGTGACATCAAGGAAGGGCAAACGGTCAAGCGTACTGGCGCCATCGTTGACGTGCCCGTCGGCAAGGAACTTCTGGGACGCGTCGTGGACGCGCTCGGCAATCCCATCGACGGCAAGGGACCGATCAAGTCCAAGCTGCGTGCCCGCGTTGACGTGAAGGCCCCCGGCATCATCCCGCGCAAATCGGTGCATGAGCCGATGGCGACCGGCCTCAAGGCCATCGATGCATTGATCCCGATCGGTCGCGGTCAGCGCGAGTTGATCATCGGCGACCGCCAGACCGGCAAGACTGCCGTGGCGCTCGACACCATCCTGAACCAGAAGACCCTGAACGAAGGTACGGACGAGAGCCAGAAGCTCTATTGCGTCTATGTCGCCATCGGCCAGAAGCGCTCCACCGTGGCCCAGTTCGTCAAGGTGCTGGAAGAGCGCGGCGCGCTGGAATATTCGATCATCGTCGCGGCAACCGCGTCCGACCCGGCCCCGTTGCAGTATCTGGCACCGTTTGCCGGTTGCACCATGGGCGAATATTTCCGCAACAATGGCATGCACGCACTGATCGCCTATGACGATCTCTC
>JANNRX010000363.1:0-2928 GCA_031401875.1 Hyphomicrobiales bacterium
ATAGTTCATAAAATACCTCCCCTTGATCTGGCATACATGCCTCGTGACGTTAAAAATGCCCAATCACAAAATTGGGAGAAACGAGTGACCGCCAGAGTGAAACAGGAAACGCCAAAGCAATCCTCCTACGATGTGGTGATCATCGGTGGCGCCATGATGGGAGCCTCGACGGCATGGTTCTTGTCCGACAACAAGGATTTTAGCGGCTCGGTTCTGGTCATCGAGCGCGATCCGACCTACGAATTCTCGGGTACGGGACATACCAATTCCTGCATCCGTCAGCAGTTTTCATCCGAGCTGAATGTCAGGATTTCGCAATTCGGGGCGGAGTTCATCCAGAACCTGCCTGGCTTCATGGGCAATGACGAGCGCGTTCCCCATCTGACGATCCAGAACTACGGCTACATGTATCTTGCGGACAATCAGGCCTTCGCTGATGTGCTGCGCCAGAGTCACAAGGTGCAGGTAGGTGCGGGTGCAGGCACACGTTTGATGACGCCGGAAGAGATCAAGGCAGCCTATCCCTTCTACGAGGTTGATGATCTGGTGCTGGGCAGTCTCAATACGGTCGACGAAGGTTATTTCGACGGCATCACCGTGTTTGACTGGTGGCGGCGTCAGTCGCGGGAACGCGGTGTGGAATATGTCGCCAACGAGGTTGTCGCGATCAACCGCAATGCCACGGGAACGCGGGTTGAAAGCGTGACGCTCAAATCCGGCGAGGTGATTGCCTGCGGCCAGATCGTCAACGCCACCGGCACACGGGGAGCAAAGACCGCCGCTATGGCCGGAATCATCATTCCGATCGAGCCGCGCAAGCGCTATACCTGGGTCTTCTCGGCGGAGCAGCCACTGGATCGCGCCTTGCCTCTCACGATTGATCCGTCAGGCGTGCATGTGCGGCAGGACGGCAGGACCACTTATATGGCGGGTGGTCATTCCGCCATCGATCCCGCGGTGGACTTCGATGATTTCACCATGGATCAGACGCTCTGGATGGACCATGTCTGGCCCGCGCTTGCCACCCGCATTCCCCGGTTCGAGGCAATCAGGATCATTCGCGAATGGACGGGCCATTACGATATGAACACGCTGGATCAGAATGCCATCCTCGGACCGCATACACAGGTCGAAAATTTCATTTTCCTCAACGGATTTTCAGGTCACGGCTTGCAGCAATCGCCCGCTCTCGGGCGCGGAACCGCCGAATGGCTGACCTATGGCGCGTTCCGCACATTGGATCTTTCACCCCTCGGATACAGCCGGATAGCCGAGGGCAAACCGTTCGTTGAGAAAGCCATCATCTGATTTTCACAGGACGCTTTCTCCTTTTCAGCAATCAAACCAGATCAAAGCGATCCAGAGTCATGACCTTGTTCCAGGCCGCCACAAAGGCCTTTACAAAAGCCTGCTGTGAGCCGTCACACGCATAAACCTCCGCAAGGGCTCGCAGCTGCGAGTTCGAACCGAAGATGAGATCGGCACGGGTTGCGGTCCATTTCAGGTTTCCGCTCGTGCGGTCGCGCCCCTCGAACAGATCAGCGGCAGCGGATGTAGGCTTCCATGTCGTGTTCATGTCGAGCAGATTGACGAAGAAGTCGGTGCTCAGCGTCTCTGGGCGGTGGGTGAAAACACCGTGCTGTGCCTGTCCGGCATTCGCATTCAGCACACGCATGCCGCCGATCAGAACCGTCATTTCGGGTGCTGTCAGGGTCATCAACTGGGCCCGATCGAGCAGCAGTTCCTCCGCCGATACGGTGTATTCAGTCTTGAGGTAGTTGCGGAACCCGTCTGCAACGGGTTCGAGCACGGCGAAGGATTCGACATCGGTCTGCTTCTGCGTTGCATCCGTACGTCCTGGCGCGAAGGGAACCTCGATGTCCTGGCCTGCGTTTTTGGCCGCCTTTTCAATGGCGGCACAGCCAGCCAGAACGATCAGATCGGCCAACGAGATCTTCGTGCCGCCGGTCTGAGCGGCATTGAACGTGGTCTGGATACCCTTGAGGACCTCCAGAACATGGGACAGTTGTGACGGCTGGTTCACAGCCCAATCCTTCTGCGGTGCAAGGCTGATGCGCGCGCCATTTGCTCCGCCGCGCTTGTCAGACCCACGATACGTCGCCGCTGACGCCCATGCCGTCGAGACCAGCTGTGCGATGGACAGGCTCGATTCCAGCATCTTTGCCTTGAGCGCACGAACCTCCTCTGCGCCGATCAGACCGTGATCAAGCGCGGGAAGGGGGTCTTGCCACAAAAGCTCTTCCGCAGGCACCAGAGGCCCGAGATAGCGCGAGCGCGGGCCCATGTCGCGATGCGTCAGCTTGAACCATGCACGGGCGAAGGCATCCGCAAACTGGTCAGGGTTTTCATGGAAGCGCTTCGATATCGGTGCGTAGATCGGGTCAAACTTCAGCGCCAGATCGGCTGTGGTCATCATCGGTGCGTGGCGTCTTGATGCGTCATGCGCATCCGGCACGGCATGCGCAGCAGCGCCATTCCTGGGGGTCCATTGATGGGCGCCGGCTGGACTTTTGACCAGTTCCCAATCATGGCCGAGCAAGGTCTCGAAATAGCCGTTGTCCCATTGAATCGGATTGGGGGTCCATGCGCCCTCTATGCCACTGGTAATAGTGTGGACACCCTTGCCGCTGCCAAAGGCATTCTGCCATCCAAGGCCCTGCTCTTCGATGCTGGCTCCTTCGGGTGCCGGTCCGACATAGCGGCCGGGATCGGCGGCACCATGGCTTTTGCCGAACGTGTGGCCGCCCGCAATGAGGGCCACCGTTTCTTCATCGTTCATGGCCATGCGCGAGAAAGTTTCGCGAATATCGCGTGCTGAGGCAAGTGGGTCAGGGTTACCATCTGGGCCTTGCGGGTTAACATAAATTAGCCCCATTTGTACTGCGCCCAACGGCTGGTCTAGCTGGC
>JANNRX010000364.1:0-14827 GCA_031401875.1 Hyphomicrobiales bacterium
AAGCCCGCGCCGAACAGCGCACCGAGCTGGTCGGTCAGCTGCAAGAGGGCGAAATCCGCGACGGCGTCGTCAAGAACATCACCGATTACGGCGCCTTCGTGGACCTGGGCGGTATCGACGGCCTGCTGCATGTCACCGACATTGCATGGCGCCGGGTGAACCACCCGTCCGAGGTGCTGACTGTCGGCCAGACCGTCAAGGTCAAGATCGTCAAGATCAACCAGGAAACACACCGCATCAGCCTCGGCATGAAGCAGTTGCTGGAAGATCCATGGTCCGGCATCGCGGCGAAGTACTCGCTGCAGGCGAAGTTCACGGGCCGTGTCACCAACATCACAGATTACGGCGCCTTCGTGGAACTGGAGCCAGGCATCGAAGGCCTGATCCACGTCTCGGAAATGTCGTGGACCAAGAAGAACGTGCATCCGGGCAAGATTCTGTCGACATCGCAGGAAGTCGAAGTCCAGGTTCTGGAAGTGGATGCCGCCAAGCGTCGCATTTCGCTCGGCCTCAAGCAGACCACAGGCAACCCGTGGGAAAACTTCACCTCGAAGTATCCTGTCGGTTCGGTTGTCGATGGCGAAGTCAAGAACAAGACCGAGTTTGGTCTGTTCCTCGGCCTCGAAGGCGATGTGGACGGCATGGTGCATCTCTCCGATCTCGACTGGAATCGCCCCGGCGAACAGGCGATCGAGGATTTCAAGAAGGGCGATATGGTCAAGGCCGTTGTCCTTGATGTCGACGTCGAAAAGGAGCGTATCTCGCTCGGCGTGAAGCAGGTCAGCGGCGATCCATTCGCAACAAGCAGCGCGGATGACATCAAGAAGAACCAGGTTGTCACTTGTGAAATCACCGCCGTGAATGACGGTGGTCTTGAGGTGAAACTCTCCGGTACGGATCTCTCCACCTTCATCCGTCGCGGCGATATCTCGCGGGATCGCAACGAGCAGCGTCCCGAGCGTTTCGCGGTTGGCGAAAAGGTCGATGCCCGCGTCATCCTGTTCGACAAGAAGGCCCGCAAGGTTCAGGTGTCGATCAAGGCGCTGGAAATTGCCGAAGAGAAGGAAGCCGTCGCACAATACGGTTCGCAGGATTCGGGCGCTTCGCTCGGCGATATCCTGGGTGCTGCCCTCAAGAATGCGACCAAGAAGCCAGACGACAAGGCGTAATCCTTGCCGTCACGCGCTTCCTTCGGGGAGTGACGGTTCAAACCATCAGTCCGCACGGTTCCTCTGGGCCGTGCGGATTTTTTTGTCTCGCGGGCACAGCCCGCTCTGATCAGGTTCAAGCACGGCATGCGCGGCATCGGTATTGATTTTGGCACCACCAACAGCGTGATTGCGGTGGCGGACGATGCAGGCGAAGTCCATGCCATGCGCTGGCCTTCGGCATCCGGGTTGACGGATGCCTTCCGCACCGCGCTGGCTTTTCGTGCAGGCACGGTGGATGGCACGCGCCAGACCTTCTCCTGTGCCGGGCCCGAGGCCATTGCCTGGGCACTGGAGCCCGCAGATAACCAGCGCTTCATACAATCCTTCAAGACGCATCTGGCCTCGCAGGCCTTTCGTGAAACCCGCATCTTTGGCCGCAAGTTCCTGCTGGAGGATCTGATTGCGATGTTCCTGGGGCATCTCACAGAAAAGGGCGGGCTGCCTGAAGGGCTGGCCTTCGACCGCAGCATGCACATCGCCGCAGGTCGCCCGGTGATCTTTGCCGGAGACCGGGCGGATGACGCGCTTGCGGTGGCGCGGCTGACGGCCGCCTATGACAAGGCTGGTATGCAGTCATCAGAACTCGTCTACGAGCCGCTCGGCGCGGCCTACTGGTATGCTCGCCATCTCCAGAGCCCGCAAACCGTGCTTGTTGCGGATTTTGGCGGCGGCACCAGCGATTTCTCCGTGATGCAGTTTGATCGGCAGGATGGACGGCTGATTGCACAATCCCTCGCCCATGATGGCGTCGGCATCGCGGGAGATACCTTCGATTACCGTATCCTTGACCATGTGGTGGCACCCAGGCTCGGCAAGCATGCGCGCTATCGTTCCTTTGAAAAATGGCTGCCGGTACCGCAGCATTTCTTCGCGGCATTCTCCCGCTGGCATCAATTATCCTTGCTCAAGGGCGCAAAAATTCTGGCCGATCTCGAAGCCATCACCGATGCGGCCGACGAGCCGGAGAAGCTTGGCGATCTGCGCACCATCATCGATCATGATCTGGGCCTGGAGCTTTATGCGGCTATCACTGAGGCCAAAGCCCGACTTTCTGTGGAAAGCGAGGCCGATTTCCGCTTTGACCGTGCCGGTGTTGCGCTGAGCACACGCATCACACGGCGCGATTTCGAGGCCTGGATTTCCCATGACCTCCACCAGATCAATGTGACCATGGAACGGACAATCGTGACCGCCGGGCTCAAGGACAGCGATATCGACGCGGTATTCATGACGGGTGGAACCTCCTATGTGCCTGCGGTGAAACGCCTCTTTAGCGAACGCTTCGGCGCGGACAGAATTCACATCGGCAATGCATTTCAATCTGTTGCGTCAGGACTGGCACTGGTAGCGCGCGACAGGGCCATGGCGAACGCTCCGCCTTGAAAAACCCAAGGTACCGCGCAAGATAAGGTGCTACGCAAGAGAAGGTGATAGTCAAGAACCTGACACTCAAGGCTTGCGTGAACCATCCGAGCATGGCAACCCATGCCGGGATTTGACTTCCTTGGAGAGACCGATGGCCATGGATGCCGATACAATGGCGGAACGCCGCCGTCTGACCCGCAAGCTCTCGCTCTGGCGCGTGCTGGCTGTGGCGGCTGGCTGTGTCGCGATTGTCGGTCTGGCGGTGGGACTGCTGGGACGCAGTGCCTTCACCGGATCAAGTGCACATCTGGCGCGGGTGACGATCAGCGGCGTGATCACCGGGGACAGGGCATTGCTTCGCCTGCTGGACGATGTCGGCAAATCGAAGGCCTCGGCGGTGCTTCTTGTGGTGGACAGCCCAGGCGGCACAGTGCCAGGGTCCGAAATGCTGCATGAGAGCATCCGCAGACTGGCGGAGAAAAAGCCTGTTGTCGCTGTCGTCAACAATCTTGCCGCATCGGGCGGATACATCGCGGCGCTTGGCGCGGACCGTATCATCGCCCGGCAAACGTCGCTGGTGGGCTCGATCGGTGTGCTGTTCCAGTTTCCGAATGTCTCCCAGCTGCTGGACCGTGTCGGCGTCAAGGTTGAAACTGTCCGCTCGTCACCGCTGAAAGCCAACCCGTCCGGACTGGAGCCAACCTCGCCCGAGGCGCGCGCCGCCGTCAATGCACTGGTGCTGGAGAGTTATGACTGGTTCAAGACCATGGTGCGGACACGGCGTAACCTGACGGATACCCAGCTCGCCGAAGTAGCGGATGGCCGGGTTTTCTCGGGCCGCCAGGCTGTTGGCCTGAAGCTCATTGATGAGGTGGGCGGCGAACGCGAAGCCATCGCCTGGCTTGAGCGGGAGAAGAGCATACCCAAGGATACGCCGGTTCGTGACTGGCGGCGTCGCAGCGGCTTCGAGGAGTTTGGTCTGGCGGGCTCCGCCGGAAGGCTACTGCGCGGCCTCGGCCTGGAAGCAACCGCCTCCGTTCTGGAACGGATGGCAAGCCGGAGTGAAGCATTGACGCTTGACGGGCTGCTCGCAGTCTGGCAGCCTGCGCTCGAAAATTGAATGCAATCAATACTCTAGGCTCAAGAGGACGTCATGATAAAATCCGAGCTGGTCCTGAAAATTGCCGAGCGTAATCCGCATCTGTATCACCGGGATGTCGAAACCATTGTCAACACCGTGTTGCGGACCATTACTGATGCCTTGCGGGACGGCGACAGGGTGGAATTGCGTGGCTTTGGTGCCTTTGCAGCAAAACAGCGTCAGGCGCGCACCGGACGCAACCCTCGCACGGGTGAGAAAGTATCTGTCGAACAGAAACTGGCTCCTGCCTTCAAGACAGGCAAGGAACTGCGTCTGAGACTGAACAAGAAAGCCTGATAACTAGGGTCAGGACCTAACCCAGTCTGTCAACACCCTAGGCCATAGCGAGGATCAGGAGCGATGCTGCGTACTCTCAAGCTGTTAATTCTGATACCTCTGGGCGCGGCGATCATCGGGCTTGCTGTTATCAACCGCGCGCCGGTGAAGCTGACCTACTGGCCCCAGCAACTGGGTGGTGAACTCACCGTCAACCTGCCTTTGTTTCTTGTTTTGCTGCTGGCCACCATGATTGGTGTCGTGATCGGCAGTCTCGCGACATGGTTGGCGCAAGGCAGCCACCGCCGTTCAGAACGCCAACTCCGCCGGGAAGCCGAACGGCTCAAAAGTGAGGCGGAACGTCTCAAAGCCATGCAACCGGCAGAAAACACCTATGCGTTACCCATGCTCAAGAGCCGCTGATGCGTGTTGTCAGCGCCACCGAGATTGATGAGGCGCTCACTTTCCCACTTCTGACCGCCGCTTTGCAAGCAGCCTTCGCCGGGACCATCACCGTTCCTGTGCGTCATCACCACGTGATGGAAAGAGCCGATGCCGCCCCGGCAACCCATCTTCTGATGCCGGCCTGGACCAGCAATCCGGGCGAAGACAATTTTCTGGGTACCAAGATCGTCAACGTCTTTCCTGACAATGGCAAACGTGGCCTGCCCAGCATCCACGGAACCTATCTTCTGATGTCGGGACGGACAGGCGAGACGCTGGCGGCGATGGATGGCACCCGCCTCACGGCCTGGCGCACAGCGGCGGCATCCGCACTTGCAGCCTCGTTCCTGGCGCGGGCGGATGCTTCCCGCATGGTCATGGTGGGAGCGGGAGCGCTCTCGCCGTTCCTGATCAAGGCACATGCCAGCGTCAGGCCCATGCGCCATGTCACGCTGTGGAATCACAACAGCGCCAAGGCCCGGGATCTGGCCGAAAGACTGGCCGGTGAGATGGTGCATTCCGAACTGGCGATTGAAGCCAGCGATGATCTTGAAGCGGCGGTTCGAGAGGCTGATCTGATTTCCTGCGCCACGTTATCCGGCCAACCCCTGATCCATGGACGCTGGCTGAAACCGGGAGCACATCTTGATCTTGTCGGTGCCTACAACCCAGCCATGCGCGAAAGCGATGATGAATGCGTGCGCCGTGCGAAAGTCTTTGTCGATACCCGCGCCGGTGCGATGAAGGAAGGCGGCGATATTGTTCAACCACTCGCCGACGGCATTATCACGAAAGCCGACGTGGTGGCTGATCTGATAGAGCTTTGCCGCGGCACAGTGACTTTCACACGTTCGCCCGATGACATCACATTGTTCAAATCGGTGGGGACAGCTATTGAGGATCTTGCTGCGGCAATGCTTGTCTGGCGCAAAGTGCAAGCTACCTGAAAAGAGGGTCCCATGTCAGATCACCATCACCATGGAACCGGGCACAGCCATGATTCGCATGGGCATGATGCGCTGGCAGCAGCCGAGGCGCATTGTGCAAGCCTTGGCTTGCGCCTGACAGAGACGCGCCGTCATGTCTTTGAAGCACTCGCCGGCAACCCGCAGGCCATGGGCGCTTATGATCTGATCGATGCGCTGGCCAATCGCGGCCACAAGCGCCTTGCGCCGATTTCAGTCTATCGCGCACTGGATTTCCTGCAAGAGGCAGGCCTCGCCCACAAGATCGAAAGCCGCAACGCCTTCGTTGCCTGCCCGCACCGTCACGGTGCTAATGACGTTGTGGTGTTCATGATCTGCGATCATTGCGGACGCGTGGAAGAAGCCACCTCCGATGCGTTCTCGAAAGCCATGGCCGGTGTCGCAAAGAGCATGCGCTTTGCGCCGCGCGGACAGGTGGTGGAGATGCATGGCCGGTGCTCGGGTTGCGGCCCAGAAACCGTGATGACGGCCTGAGCCCGTCCATCCCTCCCCCCTGTGGGGACGGTGGCGACCCCGGACTTGATCCGGGGGTGCTGGGAGGGGGTCGCACTGCCCTTCCTGAGAGCTTGGCGCAACCCCCGCCGGACCCAGCGCTCCGCTCCGGGCCACCCTCCCGCAAGGGGGAGGGATGAAGTCCGCTACCAATTGGTCAATCATTCTGCCCGTTGGTATAAATCCATTGCTCGGGAACACGCGCTTCCACGGCCTCGCCAAGGTGGATCACGCCGGGCTTCTCGATCCAGCCCACGAGGCCTCGCGCATGGCGCGCCGCTTTCGTGAAGGCGAGATCCAGCCCCTGCCTGTTTGGATAATGCTGCGCGATGGAACGCCCTGAAAAGCGGCAGGGCACGTTCAGCCCGTCGATGCGCAGGGTAACGCCACCCTCGAAAAACAGGCAGGTGCGCGCCGGCAGCAAGGTGAAATCAGGAATGCCCTCGATCAGTACATTGCCGCCGATCCATTCCGGCCGCACTTCGGCAATGTCCATGCCCGCCGCGATTGCCGCCAGATCCTGCGGACTCAACAGGCTGAGCTGACGCTCGTTGCGGATCTCGGTTCCGCGTGCATACCAGGGCTCGCGCCCGCCGCTCTTGCGCGTCAGGCCAGCGTGCCTGTCCCCTGCGATGCCGTCAAAGCCGAGGCTGAGGCTATCGACCGGAGCGGTCTGGAAATGCTGCGTCGTGGGTGTCTGGAAAAGACCGGCCACCCGACCTTTGATCCGAACGGACGGAAAGAAGCGCATGGCGTCAGACACTGCCACCGGTATCGAAGCCGTCGCCTCCACCGCCACCACCGCCCCAGCTTCCGCCGGAATCGCCTCCCCCGGAACTGCCTCCGTCAAGCCATGGCGGCACCCACTGGCTGCCAGATGACGGTGGGGCAGAGGAATTATCCGGTGCGCCCCACGGCCCGAAGACGCTGCCGCTGGCAGGGCCCCCTCCCCAAGGGTTGTCACGCTGGCGGTAACCATCCCGCAGCGCATCCCGCAGAATGCTGCCCTGCACTGCCCCTTGCAGTATTCCGCCCAGGATCTGGCCGAGGAGACTGTTGTTCTGAAAACCGCCGTAGGGATTGTCATATCCACGTTGGCGGAAATTATCGCGTTCGCGTTCGATCTCGGCACGGCGACGGGCGATATCGCGCGCCTCGGCCCGCGTGGTTTCAATCTCCTGTTCGGCACGCAGAAGTTTCGTATCGATCTTTTCGATCTGGCTGACGATACGCTCGTCATCCTTGGTGCGTGTCTGCGCCGCTTCAGCGTAAAGCTCGCGCAGATCCTCGCGCGCATCGGCTTCCGCCAGAATGCCAACGGCCTGCTCGTAGGCTGGATCTTCGGCCCCGGCGGAGGTTGCGGTTTCAAATTGTTCAAGCGCGGTCTTGCGTGCTGAAAGGACTTTCTCAGCCTCGATCAGCGCGGCTTTTGCCTTGTCGACCTTGCTTACAAGGTCGCCCGCACCAAGCTCTGTCAACGCTGCGCTTTCTGCTTTGGCAAGGCCCTGCTGTTCGCTCAACACGGCCTGTTTGCGCCGCTTCGCATGCTCGCGCAGGCGCAGCGGAATCTCGTTGAGCATGGCATAATTGCCGCGTGCATCGGCATAGCCCACTTTGCGCGCGATCATGCGATCGAAGAACCTGCTCAAAAATCCGGCGTCATATTCAACCAGACCAAATTTTGCATTCCAGAGATACATGAACAGCGGATCAGCCTCATAGGGCTTGCGCTTCTGTTCTCGATCGGCTTCGGAGGTATCCGCCTTTTTATCCGCTTCCTCGGCCACTTTGATAGCAGCCGCGATCTTCTCCTGCTGGGCTTTCCATGCTGCCGAGGCGCGGATTTTCGGCTCCGACGCCTTGCGAATGCTTTCAAGGCCAGCCAATGCCTGTTCCAGCGTTTCAGCCCGGTTATGCCGCTCGCTCTCGGCGGATTGAACGGCAGCAAACAGCGTCTTGCGCGTCGACGCCTGCTCCCTCAAGGCAAGGCTGCGACCCTTTACCAGATCAAGCGCACGGCGTTCCGCCCGGTCAAGCTGCTGTACCAGACCGGAATTGCCCTCGCTCTCATGGCTCAGAGCATCCAGCCGTACACGGGCGAGTTGCTGGAAAGCCGCAGTGCGATCCGCCCGAAGCCTTGCGGCATCCTCTTCAGCCGAGCGTAATGCGGCATCCAGCGTGCCCTCGCTGGCGCGGGCCTTCGCGATTGTCTGTTCGATGCTGGAAAGCGCGTCGCGGCCTGTGATCATTGTTGTGTCACCACTGGGTAATGAAGCCGCCCATGACAGGCATCGTATAGGTGACATCGAGTTCGCCGCGCTTCTTGTCGCCGAGCCGGTTGCGCTGCACGATGCCATCTTCGCGCTTGTCACGTGCGATGGCTTCGAACACATCGGCACTGATGCGAACGCCAAACTTGGCGACCGAAACCGTCTTGCTGTCTTCCTCGCTCAGAATCGGCAGCGTGAGAGCCCGGCCATTGGCATCGATCGCCTCGACGAGGGCGTAGTAATTGCGGGCATTGGTGTTGCCGCGCGGGACACGCCACACCGCTGTCTGCTCACCGGGACGGGAGACGATGCGCAATGTGTATTCCTGCAAAAGTGATAGTCTGAGCGCCTCCAGATCGGTAATCGCCTTGCGTCCGCCTGCGGCATCCTTGCGGGCAAGTGCGGCCCTGCCGTCGGCCAGAATCTGATTGGCGCGGATGCGTGCCGCTTCCACTTTTGCTTCCGAAAGTGCTTCCTGATGGCCCTGCGTCAATCCGCGCGGGATGACTTGCGCGATTTCCTGCTCAATCCGCGTCGCTTCGGCACGCTTGGGTTGTTCCACGCCAAACCACCAGCCCCCTGCTCCCAGGCCAAGTGCCAGCATGGCCGCACCTGCGACCTTGCTGATGCTCTTGCGCAGGATCCAGAGCTTTGCGAGGGTGACGCCCAGACCGGGCTTTGGCGGCACATAGACAAAGCGGTCTTCCTTGATGGCGGTGACGCCCTGGCGGATCACCTCATCAGGCACCTCAATGCCCTGGCTTTTATAGATCGACCGCATGCGCTCGATCAGATCCGCCTCGCGGCGTGTCTCGTCCAGCTCGCGCGCCACAAGGTTGTCCTGGTGGCGGAGCGTGTCGACGACATCCATCGCCAACATCAGCTCGTCGAGCGTCTGCGGCTTGGCGTCAGCGGCGGGAAGGGCGGTTGTCATTTCCAGAAATCTCCTCCTTCCCCCGAGAGGGAAGGCATGGATCGAGAGTTATACCCCCAGCGCCTTGCCTTCGGCCACAAGCTTGGCAATGCGCTTCTTGCCATCTTCCACCGCGTCGCGGATTTCGTTGGCGTTCTGGGTCGACAGCTTGCGCATTTCATCGACGATGCCGATGGAACGCTCCTGGAAGCCGACCACACTGTCGACGAGTTTCTTGACTGCATCGGCACGCACTGTCGGGCCATAACCTGCCCTGACTGCAGCTTCCTGCACCTTGTCACCGACATCTCCGAGCGTCTCAAGGCTCTTGGAAACGCCTTCTTTCATCACTTCGAGCGTCTGCGTCGCTTCATGCAGACCGAACATGCCAGTGAAAGAAGCTTTCAGTGCTGTAAGCACACTGTCATTGGTGGAGAAGAACGAAATCGCCTGGGCATAGACCCGCTCCTTGGCGTTGGTCGTCTGCATCAGGCGGGCCATCACCACTTCCGAGGTGTTGTAAGAGATCGTCAGATTATCGGAGAGGTCCTTGGAGATCTGGTAGCGTTTGTCCATGTCCTGCGTCTGGCGCAGGTGCTCGTCGCGCACCATTTCGAGGCGGGCACGTTCGGCGGGCTCGGTTCCGGCAAATTCACCGACAACCTTGGATGCAGCCCCCAGAGCCTGCTTCTCGGCATCGAGCTTCATCTCGGCGGTCTTGAGCACTTCCAGTGCCATCACTTCCGATTGCTTCAGTGCTCCGCGAAAATCACGGTAGGCATCGAGGATGATGCCCTCGCGCTTGATCTGGTCCTTGGTCGAATTGGTGACCTCCAGATACTTCTTGCGGATCGAATCAAAGCGGTCGGCGATATCGCCACGCGAAATCTTCATCCAGACATTGGTGACCCGCTCCAGCATGTCGATCTTGCCGTCGCCGATCTGGTCCACCATCGTCTTGGCATCGTCGCGGATGGAGTTGAAGCTCTGCGCGATATCCTGATAACGCGTACCGATATCCATCGCCGCTGTCTGCTCGCGCACCACATTGTTGAACACCGAGGTCTGACCGAGCGTGCGGGCGATGATTGCGATCTTGTCCTTGTCGAGATCGGAGATTTTTTCGAGCAGCGCATTGATCGGCGCATCCTCCGTCTTGGACGGTTGCAGGCCAAGATCACGCAATGCACCGACGGCCTTGTCAAGATATTGCATCGGCGTCTTGATGCTGATGGGGGCGGCAGTGACGGTGTTCGCCATGAAAATCTCCTCAAATTTCAAAAATCAGTTCAATCAAGGCAGAATGTGGCCACGTTCTATGACAAGCGCAAGATAGCCAGCCGATCAAACACAGAAAAGGGTTACGGCGCTTTATCCGAAAGCAAACCGAGGCCTGACGTTCAGCCCCCGTCCGGTTTCTTGGGCGCATCTGTCTCGGCGGCCTTGGGCTCATCCATGCCCTTCTCGATCTTTTTGAGGATCTTCTCGAGATCCTCCGGCTCGGGCTTCAGATCGCGTGCATGGTTCCATTGGAAACGGGCCTCAAGAATGCGGCCAACTTTCCAGTAGGCGTCACCAAGATGGTCGTTCAGAACGGGGTCAGCGGCCTTCAAATCCACGGCGCGCTCCAGTTCGCGAACCGCGTCCTCGAATTTGCCAAGCTTGAAATAGGCCCAGCCGAGACTGTCGATGATATAGCCATCGCGGGGCTGCAATTCGACGGCACGCTTCAGCATGATGAAGGATTCGTCGATATTGATGCCCATATCCACCCAGGAATAGGCAAGGTGATTGAGCACAAGCGCGCGACCGGATTTCTCGCTCTCGGTCTGCGGATCTTCGGGCAACAGTGTCAGCGCGTGCTTCAGGTCAGCTTCGGCAAGCGGCCATTGCTTGTTGCGCTCATAGGCAATGCCGCGGCCATAGAAGAGACTCCAATAGATCTTGTTGTTGCGATCAACCAGATCAATAGCCTTGGTTGAGGCAGCGGCTGCCTCAACCCATTTCTTGCTGCCGCGCTGGATTCCCGCCGCCGTTTCATAAAGTGTTACCTCGGCTGGTTCCTTGGCGATCTGCTCATTGAGGAGCTTGAGCGCTTCATCTGTCTTCTTCATTTCATTGAAAGCATAGGCCGCACGGATGGAAGAGCGCGTCTTGATGCCGGAATCACCCGGAACACGGTTATAAAGATCAATAGCGCGGTCATACTGCTTCAATTGCTCGAAGCTTTCTGCCAGCGACACCAGCACCATGTCATTTTCGCCGGAGAGGAAACTGGAGAACTGGAGGTAGATCACTGCAACGAGTTCACCGCCACGACGCCCTCCGGTATCGGAGGCCGTGAACAGGACTTCCGCCGCACCCATCGCCGTGTTCAGAACCAGAGGATCCGGCACGCCGCCATTATCAACGATGGTCTTGGGCTTGACGATGAAAGGCAGTTGCGAGGGCTTTTCCGCAAGTTTTGCGTAAATGGCCTTTGCTGTCTCACGGCTGCCATAGCGCGCCTCGTGGCGGGCATAGGCATCCACCAGCCGGATCGGAGCATTCTCGGATTCGTAAGCCGCCTTCAGGCGCTTGCCGGCCTCGCGGCGGTTCCCCGCCACATCGGCCATGAGGCCACCGTAAAAATTCCGGTAGACTGCGAATTGGGGCTCGCTGAAACTATCGACGGTCTCAAGCGCCTTTTTCAGATCGCCACTGCCGACATGGGTCCAGGCCACCAGAAGGGCGGCGCTGATATCAGCGTTGCGGCCACGTCCGCCCGCTTTCAGAAAGCTGTTGCGCGCGGTCTGGAACTGGCGGCTCTTGAGGGCGCGCACGCCAAGCGTCAGATGCGCCAGCGCGTTCTCAGGATCACGGCGCAGAACACGTTCCGCCAGCTTGAAAGCCTCTGTCAGGGAACCATCCTGCACCGAGGCGATGAAGGCGCGCTCCTGAAGCTCAAGATTGCGCGGGTCTTCCCGCAAGGCTTCACGGAAGAAATGCGCGGCTGCGCCCGCATCGCGTTTGGCATCGGCCGCAAGAGCTGCAAGGAAATTACCCGAAGATGTCTCGGCTGAGCCAAGACTCTCGCTCAGGTTGCGCGCCTGTGCAGCGGCAGGAGCGACCACGGGAGCAAGGGCCATTGAAAGGCCTGCTGCCAGAAAGGTGGCCTGTAGCCAGAACGCAGCTCTCCGGACCGATGAATGCGAAAGCTTCGAAATTCTTGTTCTGGAGATTGTCATGTAGTCGTTCACTCTTACCGTCCATATGGTTGACTGATCAGCAGAATCGCATTCGAAACTGGACCTATTTGCTGCGCTCGGCAAGGTTGGCGAGTGGTAACATCGGAAACATTTCTCCACCCCACACAATTGTGAACATCCTGTCGCTCGACAATATGGCTGCCCTGAGGCATCCCACTCCTGCATCGCATTATCATGCGAGGCACATGTAACCAAGCGGAGGTGGTTCAACAAACCATGAGAAAAATTTTCGCATTGGTGATGCTTCTGTTTGCTGCGGCGGCCACGCCCGCTTCGGCACAGTTCATCGAATTCGACGTCTACAACAAGGCGTCGTTCGACAAGCAGCTCGCCAGCAACAAGCCGACGATCGTCCACATCAACACGACGTGGTGACCCGTCTGCAGGCGCCAGGTCCTGGCGCTCGACGAACTCAAGCAAAAACCTGAGTTCAAGACTATTTCCTTTATGCGCATCAACTACGACACCGAGGCGGATTTCAGGAAAACCTACAATGTGCCGGTCCGTTCCGTGATCATCCTTTTCAAGGGTGGCAAGGAAGTCGACCGGATCACGGCGGATGGCAGCAAGACCTCGATCGAGAACCTCCTGAAAAAGGCAATCTGATCGTACGAACTTCCAAAGCGCCCCGGCTGGTCCGGGGCGCTTTTTCTTTGAAGCCTCTCAACCCTTGCCGAGAGTGCCCAAGGTGCGCCTGACCGCGTCTTTCCAAGCCGCGTAGCTTTCGTCGCGGATGGTGGCATCCATGGCAGGCAAGAATCTTTTCTGCCGCTTCCAGCGTTTTGCGAAAACCTCCGGTCGGCCATACAGCCCGGCCTGCCAACCCGCGAGATAGGCGGCGCCAAGGGCGGTTGTTTCGAGCACTTTCGGACGGTCCACCGGTGCATCGAGCATATCCGCCAGGCGCTGCATGGTCCAGTCACTCGCCGTCATGCCGCCATCGACGCGGAGAACGGTTTTGGCACTGTTGGCCTGTTTCCAATCGGCCTGCATCGCTTCCATCAGATCACGGGTCTGGAAACAGACGCTTTCGAGCGCCGCCCTCGCCATTTCAGCCGGGCCTGAGGCCCGCGTCAGGCCATAGAGCGCACCGCGGCATTCCGCATCCCAGTAGGGAGCACCGAGGCCCACGAAAGCGGGCACCAGAATCACCTGCTGCGCGGGATCGGCTTTCTTGGCAAGTGCCCCCGTTTCAGCCGCCGTTTTCACGATCTTTAGCCCGTCACGCAACCATTGCACGGCGGCCCCTGCCACGAAGATAGAGCCCTCAAGCGCATAGGTCCGCTTCCCGCCGAATTGATAGGCAATGGTGGTCAGCAGCCGGTGTTTTGAAGCTGTCGGTTTGCTGCCGATGTTGAGCAGCGCGAAACACCCCGTCCCATAGGTGGATTTCATCATGCCGGGAGCAAAACAGGCCTGCCCGATCAGCGCGGCCTGCTGATCGCCCGCTACACCCAGAATCGGAATATCCGCACCAAACCATTCCGCATCGGCCATGCCGAAATCCGCTGCGCAATCCTTGACCTCGGGGAGGATTGCGGCAGGAACGCCGAAGATGGCCAGCAGTTCCACATCCCACTGGCCATTCCTGATATCGAGCAGCAGGGTGCGGGATGCGTTGGTTGCATCGGTCGCGTGGACCCTGCCCCTGGTCAGCCGGTTGATCAGGAAACTGTCCACGGTTCCAAATGCGAGTTCGCCCTTTTCAGCTCTGGCCCGCGCGCCCTGCACATGGTCGAGAATCCAAGCCACCTTGGTGCCCGAGAAATACGGATCGAGCCGAAGTCCGGTCTTCTTGATCACGGTTTTCTCGTGGCCTGCCTCTTTGAGTGCATGACAAATCTCTGCCGTGCGCCGGTCCTGCCAGACAATGGCATTGTGAACAGCTTTTCCTGTGGCACGGTCCCAGACAACCGTCGTCTCCCGCTGGTTGGTGATGCCGATGCCGGCGATATCCGAGCCCCTGAGCTTCGCCTTCTTCAGCGCGGCGCGGGCCGTGGCGAGCGTGGTGCGCCAGAGATCTTCCGGATCATGCTCCACCCAGCCCGAGGCCGGAAAATGCTGCGGGAATTCCTGCTGGGATGACGCGATCAGTGCCATATCAGGCCCCAGTATGATCGTACGCGTCGAGGTCGTGCCCTGATCGATCGCCATAATGTGGCGCTTTGCCGTTGCCAGGGTTTTCACAGCCATCGCCTTATTCCCTCCAAGAGAGCTTTTCTGCACATTGCCGCGCCTTGAACAATCAGGCAAACGCTGGATGATGTGGGAACTCGCGACTTTGTTCTGGGCGGCATTTCTTTCGGCAACGATCCTGCCCGGATCCTCCGAAGCGGTGTTGCTTGGCCTGGTTGCACTGGGTTCCTGGCCGCTGACCACGCTGATCACGGTTGCCACTGTCGGCAATACGCTGGGCTCGGTGGTGAACTGGTGGCTCGGCCTGTTCGTGGAGCGTTTCCGGGACCACAAGCGCTTTCCCGT
>JANNRX010000365.1:0-2485 GCA_031401875.1 Hyphomicrobiales bacterium
CCATGAAGCCATGAAACTCCGGCTGCTCAATGGATCGCATTCCGCCCTCGCCTATCTTGGCTATCTGGGTGGGCACGAGACCATCGGCGATTGCGTGGGCGATCCGGTCTATCGCCGGTTCGTTCAGGCGCTTTGGTCGGACGAGATCATTCCAGTCACGTCAGCACCCGAAGGCGTCGATCTTGCGGCCTATGCGGATGCCCTGCTGAAACGCTACGACAATCCCGCCATTCGACACCGCACCTGGCAGATTGCCATGGATGGTTCGCAGAAACTGCCGCAACGCCTGCTGGCGACAATCCGCGAGCGGCTGGTGCATGGCCTGCCGATCCCGCGGCTGGCGCTTGTGATCGCAGCATGGATGACCTATGTCGGCGGTGTGGATGGCGCTGGCCGCCCCATCGACGTACGGGACCCGCTTGCAGGGACATTCCGGTCCAGGCTCGCGACAGCGGGCGAGAAATCTGCCTCCCGCGTTGCCGCCTTGCTCTCCCTGGATGCTGTTTTCGACCCTGATCTCGCGAGCAATGCCGCTTTCAGGCAAGCCGTTACAAAGGCCTATCAGACGATCGCTGACAATGGCGCGCGGGCTGCCATTGACAAGCTTTGAACTCTTCGCATAACTTATTAAAATTGGTCAGACCAATTGACCAATCACGCTCCCATCAAGAGGAGCCAATGACATAGTACGGGCAGGATACGTCAGGCGGGGATGAAGATTGAACCGATCAGACCACGTCGGCTGTATCGGCAGATTGCCGAGCAGTTGCGACAGTTGATCGACAGCGGAACTTTTGCCGCTGGAGACCGCTTGCCGACGGAACGAGAACTGGCCCTGAAACTGGGTATTTCGCGCCCCAGTGTCCGTGAAGCCCTGATCGCACTTGAGGTGGACGGCCGCGTTGATATCCGCGTTGGCTCGGGAATTTATATTCTGCCACATGTGATTGACACACCCGGTCCAGCGGATGCCGCCATTCCGATCGCTGGCCCCTTCGAACTTCTGAAGGCACGGGCATTGTTTGAAGGTGCCGCGGCAGAGGAAGCCGCACGGATCGCCACGCCCCAGGACATCGCGGCGCTCGATGCCGCCATTGCGGCAATGCAGGCAGCCGAGCACCCCGGGCCGCACAGCATGGCGTTTGACCGGGCTTTTCACGTCGCCGTTGCTGATATCCTTGGGAACGACGCCGTGACGCGGACGATCAGCGATCTCTTCGACCAGCGGATCAATCCCTACTTCACCCAGCTCGCGAGCTATTTCGAGAATGCCGATACCTGGGAAGCGGCGTTGCGGGAGCATATGCAGATCCGCGACAGTATTGCAGCCAAGGATGCCACAGGCGCGCGGCGCGCCATGCGCAACCATTTACAGAATTCCCAGAAGCGATTTTCAGAGAATTTCGGCGAGGACATGCCATCTTCGCCGGGAGCATATCCAAAAAACAATCACGCCAACAGGAGGAAACACCCATGCTGAGAAGAACCTTCACCACCCTCGCCACCGTCGCCGGACTGGCACTGCTCGCAGCACCTGCTGTGGCACAGACCAAACTCAAATACGGCCATGTCTATGAAACCTCGGAAGCCTTCCATATCGAGGCACTCTGGGCCGCCGAAGAATTCGCGAAACGCACAAGCGGTCGCTATCAAATCGAAGTCTTCCCGGCATCGCAGCTCGGCAAGGAAACCGACATCAACCAGGGGCTTTCGCTTGGTTCAGTCGATATCATCATGTCCGGCTCCAGCTTTGCCGCACGCTCCTATCCGCCACTGGGCGTGACCTATTATCCCTTCACCTTCCGTGATGCGGATCATCTTCTGGCCTATACCAAAGCCGATATCTTCAAGGAACTGACAGCGGGCTATGAGGAAAAGACCGGCCACAAGATCACGGCTGTCACTTACTATGGCATCCGGCATACCTCTTCGAACCGCGCCTTCAAGACCTGCGCCGAAATGAAGGGCCTCAAGATCCGCGTCCCCGATGTTCCGGCGTATCTCGCCATGCCGCGCTCTTGCGGGGCCAATACCACGCCTATCGCCTTCGCCGAAGTCTATCTGGCCTTGCAGAACGGCACAGTTGAGGCGCAGGAGAATCCGCTGACCACCATCGAAGCCAAGAAGTTCTACGAAGTGCAGAAGCACATCGTTCTGACAGGCCACATCGTTGATCACCTCAACACGGTTGTTGCCAAGGGCACCTGGGCCAAGTTCTCCGCCGAGGACAAGGCGACATGGACCGCCGTGAGCCAGGAAGCAGCGGCGCGCGCCAGCAACCGGATCAGGACAGACGAAGCCAAGCTCGTCCAGTTCTTCAAGGACAAGGGCGTCAGTGTCACCGACATCAACAAGGCGGAATATCTGGAAGCCGTCGGCAAGGGTGTGACCTTCGAGCAGTTCGGGTACCGCAAGGCCGACTGGGACAAGAACCAGGCTGTGAAGTAAGTCACCCCTTCCCCTCTCCCGTTCACGCAGGGCAATC
>JANNRX010000366.1:0-8719 GCA_031401875.1 Hyphomicrobiales bacterium
ATGACGATCTCCCGATCCGTTGCCTGCAGCCGGATGTTAATGAACAGCGGACTTGGCTTGAACCGGTCAGTCTCGACCAGTCCTTCAAAACAGCTGAAGTGCCGGGACTGCACCAGATTGGGCGGCGGGCCAATCACGACACTCCAGTCGGGCCTTGTCCTGATCAAAAGTCCAGACCAGATCTGCACCACCCCGGAGACGAACAGCCCGGTCATGAAGGGCGGCCAGCATCCCTGCAGATCATCAGGAGCGCATGCATCCCAATCTTCCGCGAATGCGTCGTTGAGCCCGATGCTTGTCAGGCCGGTCCAGTCGTCGCCATTGCGATACTCCACATCAGCGCCGTTCCAACGCAGGACAATGTCAGTTGGTGGGAAAATGTACCAGCCGAAGGACGAAGCCGTGCGCATGGGTTCGCAATATTGAAAGGCCGCAGTGGGCATTGTGCCCAGTGCGGCCTTGTCACCACGCATCGGCGGAATGGCCTCAGAAGCGACTCTGTAGAAGGTTGCGACACTTTCTATAGAGCTTTCGTCCGCCCGCATGCCAGAGCAATCAGCGGGCGAAATGCTTCAAAATTGCGACAGGCGACTCGCCTTGGCCCATCTGCACCTTCGGCACATGCTTGACGATCTTGACGGGCGATTCGCCTTGTCCCATCTGAACCTTCGGCACATGCTTGACGATCTTTTTCATTTTCTTCTCCCAAAGCCATCCATGACGAAATCGGAGAGCTTCAAGCGCCCCCGCCGCAAATGTGAGTTTTACTGCATGTATCTGTCAAGCCTTTTTTAACCATGCTTGCAGTTTAGAGCCATTCATCGCGTCGCCTCCAACAGCGCCAGACGCGACCGGGCGGTGTCGATGCGCATTTCCATGATCCAGAACCACCCCGCCAATCGCGTGCTTCAGCGCAACACTCCCTCAACCATTACAGCCGAAACTCGCCCTGAATCCTGGCCTCGCCACGCCCGTGTTGTGGGAATGCCACAGAAAATCCACGCTTCGTCAATGTCTTGCGCGCATTCTCTGCTGGAAGGTAAAGGCGACAGCACCAACTGATGATCGAATTTGACGCATTCATCTATGGCATCGGCAGCGCGGCGTTTCTGCTCGCCTGCATCGCTGTGTGGTTGATCCGGGATCTGCTGAAAGCGCAGGATGAAATCGCCCAGATGCACAATCGCAGCGAAGAGCTTTCCGACCAGCTATTTTCAGCGGCCGAAAGCCTTGAACGCCAGCGGCAACTGATCGAGGATCAGGGCGATCTGGTGGTCCGGCGGGACTTTGCCGGCATCATCACCATGGCAAACAGCGCCTATGCGGAGGCCGCTGGACTTTCCATGGATCAACTCGTCGATTCCGCTTTTGATTTTGTCGGCATGCGCGAAAGATCACCGGGCACCGACCATATGACCGAACGCTATGATCAGGCGATTCCCCAGAACGGACGCGAGCGCTGGATCGCCTGGTCCGTGATCCCGATCCGGGACCGTGATGGTCGGCTTGTCGAGCACTACGCCGTCGGGCGCGACATGACAGAGCGCCGCCGCGCGGAAGCCGCCAACGAAGCCAAGTCACGCTTCCTCGCCACCGTCAGCCATGAAATCCGTACGCCTTTGAACGGTGTCCTGGGCATGGCCGATCTCTTGCTGGACACACGGCTTGAACCCGAGCAAGGCACCTACGTGCGCGCCATCAAAACATCGGGAGAGGCGCTGCTCTCGCTCATTGAGGAAATTCTCGATTTCTCCAAGATCGAGGCTGGCAAGGGCGAATTGACCGCTGATATTTTCGACCTGCACCATCTGACGGAAGGCGTCGTCGAGTTGCTGGCTCCGCGCGCGCAGGGCAAGGAAATCGAGATCGCGCTGTCGATTGAACCGACAACACCGCGCCGTTTCATGGGCGATGGCGCACGTATCCGGCAGATGTTGCTGAATCTTGCAGGCAATGCTGTCAAATTCACCGAGGCAGGCGGCGTTGGCATCAGCCTGAGTGCCAATGAGCATGGCATTACCTTTGAGGTGGCCGACACAGGCCCTGGAATCGCCCCTGACCGCCTTCAGGCTATTTTCGGTGAATTCGAACAAGCCGATGGTTCTGGTGAACGCCAGAATGAAGGCACGGGCCTTGGCCTCGCCATTTCCCAGCGGCTGGCGGAGCGGATGGGGGGCACCATTGCTGTCACCAGCGCGATCGGTGCCGGATCGGTCTTCACCCTGCAACTTCCCTTGCGCGTCGCCATGGGCGGCGCACCCGATGCCCCTTCCCTGCTTGATCTGACCGGCGAGCACATTCTGATCGCCGCAAAGGGTCCCTATGAAGGCCGCTTTCTCACCCGCCGTCTGCAAGAGCGTGGCGCAACTGTCGTGTGCGTGGACCAGAGCATGGGCGCCCTTGCAGAACTTACGCGGCAGACCTTCAACCGGGTAATCATCGATTGCAGCTTCGGACCAGAAGAAACCCGCAGGCTGGGCACTGTCTCCAATCAGGCTGGTGTCAAACAGCGCCTCGTCATGCTCTCCCCCTATGAACGCCGTCAGTTCGGCTCTCCTGCAGAAGGTGGATTTGACGGCTACCTCGTCAAACCCGTCCGTCCGCGCTCGCTCTTTGCAAGGCTTCTGCCCGTCATGGCGCAGGCTGAGGAAGCGGTCATGACTGTTCCGGAGGCGCAAGATCGCCCTGCCCACAGGCTCGCTGTGCTTCTGGCCGAGGACAATGATATCAATGCCCTGCTGGCCACACGCCTGCTGGAGCGACTTGGCGCAACTGTCACCTGGGTCAAGGACGGTAATGCCGCACTTGCCGCCGCTCTTGCGGCCCATACCGGCAATGGTCCAAGCTTTGACGTGGCACTCATGGATGTGCGCATGCCGGGCATGGATGGGCGCAGTGTGGTTCAAAACATCCGGAACGCAGAAGCGCAAGCGGGTCGCAAACCGATTCTGATCGCAGCCGTGACCGCCAATGCCTTTGCCGAAGATCGCGACGCATGCCTCGCCGCAGGCTTCGATGCCTTCATTCCCAAGCCCTTGAACCGGCTGGAGCTGGCTTTATTCCTGAAAAATGCGGCTGAGACACTCAATCTGGCGGCCTGACACTGCTCTGTCATAATTCTGTCCGCGAAAATCCGTTTTCCTGTCATAGACAATCATTTTGAGGCATCTTCCATGGGCTTGGCTGTCGCTGCCAATCTGCGCAAAGTCTTCGATACAATGCGCCCGATATTGCTTCGGGACCTCTCAAAGGAGCCCGGAAAAATCAAACGCAAGTTTGATGTTGTCCGCGATACCATGGGCTTGCCAGCCACGCTTGGACGCCTGGGATCGCTTGAGCTTCGTCTTGCTATCACCCGCAAGGATATCCGGCGGGCCCAGAAGTTGCGTTACAAGGTGTTCTTTGAGGAAAAGTCGGCTGTTGCTCCCGCTCATTTACGGCTGATCAAGCGCGACAAAGATGCCTTTGACCGCGTTTGCGATCATCTTCTGGTGATCGACCATGATCACATTTCAGGGCCATTCAAGCGCAAGAAACCGAAAGTGGTGGGAACCTACCGGCTGCTGCGCCAGGATGTGGCGAACCGGAATTTTGGTTTCTACAGCGCCCGCGAGTTCAACATTGCCCCCCTGCTTGCAAAGCATTCAGACCAGCGGTTCCTTGAACTTGGCCGATCATGCGTTCTGGCTCAATACCGGACCAAGAAGACTGTCGAGCTGCTCTGGCAGGGAATCTGGGCGTATGTGCTGCACCACCGCATTGATGTGATGCTGGGATGCGCGAGTCTTGATGGAACCGACCCGTCAACCATGCGTGAAGAGCTCTCCTTCCTGCACCATTTTGCCCGGCCTGCAGATGATTGGCAGGCCAGCGCACTGCCCAATCGCTATACCGGGATGAACCAGATGGAAAAGGCCAGCATCAATGCGAAGCGGGCGATGATTGCGCTTCCACCATTGGTCAAAGCCTATCTTCGACTGGGTGCCAAGATCGGTGACGGTGCGGTGATTGATCATCAATTTGGCACGACAGATGTGCTCATCATCATGCGCATTGCTGATATCGACCAGCGTTACATCACCTATTACGGACAGGATGCCAGCCGCTTTGCGGCTTGAAAGAGAGCATTCTGTGCAGTGATCCTCAATAAAAGCGTAATCTCACCGAGTGACGCGATCAGACATGCCGCTCATCAGACTTGCAACCAATCAGACTTGCTGCTGATACGTCCAGACCCGCGCAGGAGGAAGATTCTTCCAGATGCGTGGTGATGCTTTGGCAAGTACCCCTTCAATCCGGGCGATTGGCGAAGGGATCATATAGGTGAACTGGATGAACGGTGCGCCAGGCACCATCATTTCAATCGCTTCTTTCAGGAGCTTGATGCGTTGGTCTTCCGGCCGGGTGAGCAACGGCAAACTGGAGACGACTGCAGCAAGTGGTCCTTGCAGGTAAGGTTCCAGCGTCTTCCTCAAATCGTAGGCATCGCCCTGAATCACGGTCACATCAGGAAAACGTTTGCTGAGAAGTTTGACGAAATCAGCGCTGTATTCGACCAGCAGCAGGCGTGAAGGATCTGTCCCGCGCTCCAGAAGAGCCTGTGTCACCGGGCCCGTTCCAGGCCCCAGTTCAACAATCAAACCGGGTATTTTCAGATCAACACACGCCGCCATTTTCTTGGCAAGCGCCTTGCCTGAAGGCGCTACAGCACCTGTCTTCAGGGGACTTTCGAACCACGATTTCAGGAACCGTGCCTCGTCTTCAAGGTCGATTTCCTTTTTCTTCGGTTTTCGCAACGCGAAAGGCGAGCGGTTCTGATGCAACAAGAAAATTCCGCTCCACTGAAAAGAGGCTAGAAGCACTCTTACAACCACTTCATGGCGTTTGTCATCCGGCAAAGCATGCGAGCATTCAGAACGGTCTTTCACATCCGCGATTTAGTGATAAGCAAGGAATGTGCCGTAACATGAATCGCCTGCCGCGCACTGTCGCAAACATGGAGATGATCGGTCTGTATGGCCTTTGGTCCACGCCTCGAATTTCGCCAGACACAATCGCTGGTCATGACGCCGCAACTGTTGCAGGCGATCAAGCTCTTGCAGCTGTCGACCACAGATCTTGCCAGCTACATTGAAGCTGAGCTTGAGCGCAATCCGCTGCTTGAACGGCGCGACAACCCGGATGATGCGCCATTTTCCGCGCCTGAGGTGGATTCCAGTCCGGAGGGGCAACCCGTTGAGGGAGACTGGGCCAGCGACGAGTTGCGCATAGATCGGTCGGCCATCGAAGGAGATATCGGCACCGACCTTTCCAATGCCTTTCCCGATGAAGCCTCTGCCCCCATGGCACCACGCACCGCCAGTCAGGAAGGGCCAAGCCTGCCCTCGCTCGATGGTGGCGGCGCCAGACTGACGAGCGGCTCCTTCGATGATGACGGCGAAGGGTTCGACAGTTTTGCCAGTGCTGGCCTTTCGCTCAGAGATCATCTGGAGAATCAGACGCTGCCCCTGCTGACGACGCTGGGCGACCGTGCCATTGCCCGAACTATGATCGATTGCATCGATGACACCGGATATCTGACAGAATCCTTGTCAGATATCGCTGCAAGGCTCGGCGTTGATATCGAGGATATCGAGCCTGTCCTTGCGGTCTTGCAGCAATGCGAGCCTGCGGGTGTGGGTGCGCGCAATCTAGCCGAATGCCTGATGCTGCAATTGCAGGAACAGAACCGGTTTGATCCGGCCATGGCCGCTCTTGTGGCCAATCTGGAATTGCTGGCCAAACGTGATTTCGGCCAGCTCAAGCGTCTCTGCCGCGTCGATGACGAGGATCTGGCAGAGATGGTCGGCGAAATCCGCCGTCTGAACCCCAAACCGGGGCTGATATTCGGATCTGAGACACTCCAGACCGTTATCCCCGATGTTTTCATACGGGCCGCACAAGACGGCACATGGGCGGTCGAATTGAACAGCGATGCGCTGCCACGGATTATCGCCAACAAAAGCTATTATGCCCGCGTTTCAAAGACCAAGGATCCCGAAGGCAAGAGCTTCATTGATGAGGCCTGGGCAACGGCAAACTGGCTGACCCGCAGCATGGAACAGCGTGCGCGAACCATCCTCAAGGTTGCAAGCGAGATCGTGCGCCAGCAGGACAGCTTTTTCATCCACGGCGTCCAGCATCTGCGACCATTGAACCTCAAGACCATCGCGGATGCCGTTGCGCTGCATGAATCAACCGTTTCTCGCGTGACATCGAACAAATACATGGCAACGCCACGCGGCATGTTTGAAATGAAGTATTTCTTTACGGCCAGCATCGCCGGTGCCGTCGGCGAAGAGGCGCATTCCGCCGAAGCCGTCCGCTACCGTATCAAGCAATTGATCGATCAGGAGAATTCGCAGAATGTTCTTTCTGACGATGCCCTGGTCACGGCCCTCAAAACACAAGGTGTTGATATTGCGCGTCGTACTGTCGCGAAATACCGCGAGGCCATGCGCATTCCTTCTTCGGCCCTGCGGCGGCGTGAGAAGAAAGCCCTCAACCTCCGTTAGAAGGCACTTTGCAAGACTATCGGGCAGCGTTGACAGCCGCAACCTTGGCTCCTAACGTCGGTATACCCAAGCTGTCCACGCCTGAAAGCTGCACAAGCTGACAAGCCAATCATGCGTGCGGACCGCCTGGAGTCAAAAGGAGAAGGTCCATGCTGCAGCGTGTCTCTGGTGTTCTTGTTTCCGGTAAAAACCTGGATATAGGCCAATCCCTTCGCGGGCAGGCTGAGGAGCGTGTACACGATGCGGTGGCAAAATACTTTGATGGCGGATTTCGCAGCAGGGTAACGGTCGAAAAAGACGGCACAGGCTTTCGCGCGGAATGCACGGTTCATCTCGATACAGGGGCAACCATGCATGTCTCCGGGGCCGCGCATGACGCTTATTCCAGTGTCAGCCAGATTGTGGAGCGTATCGGCAAACAAATGCGCCGGGACAAGCGCAAGCGCACGGCCCATTCCAATGGCGTGCAGGCCGATGCCGGCTTCGATGCCCTTGAACGCAACGAGGAGAGAGACTCCTCCGCGCAAATTGATTATGATGCGGCCGCGAATGAGGGTATGGACAATTTTGCCCGTCCTATCGTGGCTGAAAGAGTGGATCGCCTTGATCGCATTTCTCTGGAAAACGCCATTACGCATATGGAAAATGCAAAGCTTACGAGCTATGCCTTTCGAAATATGGGGACGGATCGACTTAACATCCTTCACGAAAGAGCGGATGGCTCCATTGGCTGGATCGACGTATCCGAGCGCCAGTAATCATCTGAAACGGGATAAACTGAGGTTTGGCGCGATTGTTGCGAGAGACAAACCGCAACACGCGGTCTGCGGCTAAGGGCGAAGAAATACCATGCCATTGACAGAAATTTTGCACCTCGAAGGTGTTTTCCCAACCTTGCGTGTCACGAACAAAAAGCAGTTGCTTGAGGTCATCGCCGAAAAAGCAGGTGTCCTGACAAGCATTCCTGAAAGGGTCGTTTTTGACACCCTCCTCCAGCGAGAGCGTCTCGGATCAACCGGAATCGGCAGCGGCATTGCGATTCCCCACAGCAAGTTCGAAGGCCTGTCGTCTCTCGTTGGACTGTTCGCACGCATCGAAAAACCGATCGAGTTTGATTCTCTGGATGGCGAGCCTGTCGATCTGGTTTTCGTGCTGCTTGCGCCGGAAGGGGCAGGAGCGGATCATCTCAAGGGCCTGTCAAAGGTTGCCCGTGTTTTACGCAACACCGCAATCACTGCAAAATTACGCGCCACCCGAGATGTGGATGCCATTTATGCGCTTTTGACAGAACAGCTCGCCCCCTCCAAGGCAGCCTAGCTGGCCGTTGAAAAAGGCATTGGACCATCCGTCATTGCGAGCGCAGCGAAGCAATCCAGCCTTCGGCGGCAGAAAATCACGCGATTTGACAAGTAAAATACTCTTCTCGATGCCTTGAAAGCTGGATTGCTTCGTCGCTTTGCTCCTCGCAATGACGAGAGAAACCTTTTTTCAACAGCCTGCTAGGAGCAGGACCTGGAGTATGTCGTCTCCGAACAAGCGGTTGCCACATGCTCCAGCAGTGAGCTTTCAACAGGTTTAGCAAACAGATCACCCCTTGTGAATGCAAGCGGAGTCCTTTTCAGCGACCTGTCAGAACCAGCAACGTCTTGATAAATCGAGAATGAAACGGTCGGGATTGCGTGCCAGTTCAAGAAGGCCGATCAAGGCTGCATCCGGCGCAGTGATAAGCGAGACAGGAATCGCGCTGAGATAATCCCGGTGGCTATCTTTGGCGATGAATGGCTCACGGAACGCGGCGCTGATCAAGTCGGTGGCAAAGCCTGGCGCAATGCCGCCTCCGATATAGACACCACCGCGCGCACCAAAGACAAGCGCCATATCGCCCGCAAGACGCCCCAGCAGCGAGAGGAAGCAATCAACACTCCGTATTGCAAGCGGATCCGTTCTTGCCATCGCACGCGCAGAAATCGCTTCCGGATTGTCATCAAGCCCATGATCCGGGGCCGTTGAGCCAGAAGCCGTGGCAAGCTTTCCAAACCCGCGATAAAGCCGGGTCAGGCCGCTGCCCGAGAGGATGTCATCACCACTCAGCCTGTCGCCGCCGGATTGATTTTTTCCCAGAAACGGCCAGAGCGCGAAGTCGGCAGGAGTCACAGGCCCGATGC
>JANNRX010000367.1:0-4958 GCA_031401875.1 Hyphomicrobiales bacterium
CCTAACGTACTGACATTCCGATGAAACAACCCATTCTCCGCATTGGCACAAGAGGCAGCCCGCTGGCGCTGGCCCAGGCTTACGAAACCCGCAAACGGCTAGCAGCCAGTATGGGCGAGCCCGAAGAGCGGTATGAAATCATCATCATCAAGACCACAGGTGATGCCATTCAGGACCGTGCGCTCTCCGAAAGTGGAGGCAAAGGACTTTTCACGAAGGAAATCGACGAGGCACAGCTTGCCGGTGCCATCGATCTTTCGGTGCATTCCGGCAAGGATTTGCCAACACGCCTGCCCGATGGATTGTCCGAAGCCGGCTTTCTGGAGCGGGAAGACCCGCGCGATGCCTTCATCAGCCTCAAGGCGCGCACCATCGCTGATTTGCCCGAAGGGGCCATTGTGGGCACGGCATCGCTGCGCAGACAGGCGCTGATCATGCATATGCGGCCAGATCTGACGGTTACCCTGCTGCGCGGTAATGTGCAGACGCGCCTTGCCAAGCTCAAATCCGGCGAGGTTGATGCCACCATCCTTGCCATGGCCGGCCTCAACCGGCTGGGCCTCGCCCATGAAGCGGCATCCGTGCTTGAGACAGACGGATTTTTGCCTGCCGTGGCGCAAGGCGCCATCGCGCTGGTGGCCCGCAGCGGCGATACGGCCACTATGGCCGCAGCGCAGGGCATAACCCATGCGGCAACGACCGCCTGTGTTGGTGCCGAACGGGCCTTTCTGACAGTGCTTGATGGTTCCTGCCGCACACCGATTGCAGCGTTCTGTACGCTTCAAGGCGGAGTCTACCACCTGCAAGGACTGGTTCTTTCACCGGATGGGCGGCAGATTTTTCAAGGCGAGGAAACCGGTGCGGACCCTCGCAAGATTGGGGAGATTCTGGGTTTGCGGATCAAACCGCAACTTCCGCCGGATATTTTCAAGGTTTGAATCGGGAGCCTGCTTTTGTCGAGAACCCGACTTTCACCCTCCCGTCGCGCCTTGTAATGCGCGTCCTTGTCACCCGCCCTCTGGAGGATGCGGAACGCACGGCGCAAGCCTTGGTAGCAAAGGGGCATGTGCCGCTGGTTGCTCCACTTTTTTATATTCGCAAGCTAGAGACGGCGTTTCCCGACAGCGCCGATGCTGTTTTAGCAACAAGCGCCAATGCAATCCGGCTTGCCGATCCAGCCATGCTGCGTTCATTGCACGCTGTCACACTCTATGCTGTTGGTGCAGCAACGGCTGATGCCGCACGAAAGGCCGGGTTCAGCACGGTTCATGCTGGTGATGGCGACAGCCGCAATCTGGCGGCTCTGATCCGCAGCCAGATGCCCGCAAGATCAAGGCTTCTGCAACTTGCGGGGCGGCCCCGCAGCGACGAAGCGCTTTTGCAACTCAAGGAACAATACAGGCTCGCCACGCTTGAAACCTATGAGACCATCAGCGCGAATCGTCTGCCTGATGCCATCATCCATGCACTCGACAAGGACATGCTTGATGCCGTGCTGCATTTCTCCCCGCGCGCAACAGCTGTTTTCCTGGATCATGTCACCGAGTGCGGACTGGCCCAAAAAGCGACAAACCTCATCCATGTCTGTATTTCACGCGCGGCTGCCGATATCCGGCTTGTTTCCCCGCGCATTGCAGCTAAACCGACCTTGAGTGCCATGCTGATCGTGCTCGCACGGGATTAAATGCTAAAAATGCTTTGCTCCGAACCCAGATTGTTGGATCTGTCGCATTTTTGATCTTGTGGATGGGCATAGCTTTCCTTCATTCTCGAACAAGGGGAACCAGATGAGCGACACGGATAAAAAAGACAGGGATCGGCGCCGGATGCGGGGTGCAAGACAACCGGCTGTGATTGAACTCGCAGCGGCCGAAGTGCAGGCTGAGACGAAGCCGCCCCCGAGTCTTGATGTTGAAACTGTTCATGTTGACAAGGTTGATGCAGACAATACTCATGCAGGCCCTGTTCAAACGCCTCCCGAACCGATTGTTGAACCTGCGCCTGAGGCAATTGCAGAGCCTGAATTGATCAAGATTCCGCCTCCACAGGCACAGCAACGCTCCATGGCCGGTTCCATGGCGATTGCTGCGCTTATCGGTGGGCTGGCGGGAACAGCAGGCGGCTCGCTGCTTCCGGGATTTCTCGGACTTGGACAATCCACTGGCGTTGGCGAAATCCAGAAGCTGCAACAACAGGTCACGGCGCTTGCGAACCGGCCGCAAGCCTCGGGCTCGGCTGACATTGAAGGCCTGCGCCAGAAAGTGCAAAGCCTTGAAGGCGATATCGCCAGACGTGTCTCTGACGCCGAGAAGAAACTGGTGGATCGCCTTGCCGGTCTTGAGACAGGCCTGAAAGATGCGACGGCTCGACCGGGCACGGCTGCGGCATCGCCCCCGGTTGATCTGTCGCCATTGACACAAAGACTTGGAACACTGGAACAGGGCCTGAAGGCACTCGATGGCAAGGCAGAGGCTGGCCTGAAGGCTGCGGAGCCACGCATTGCAGCCATTGCACAGCAGGTTGATCAGGCCACAAAGCGCATGAATGCCGCGGGTGCCGCACCCTTTTTCGCCGCCACTCAAGGTCTTGCACAGACCTTTCAATCCGGTCGGCCTTTTGTGACCGAGCTGACAGCCATGGAACTGTTGGGCGCTGAACCGGGCCAGATTGCTGCTCTGCGTCCCTTTGCCGAAAAAGGTGCTGCCACCATTCAACAAATCTCGACACAGTTTCTCTCGTTAGCCAGCACAATTGCACGGTCGGGCGAAGCGGAAGCCTCCACCGCAATGGGCTATCTTCAGAGGTTCGTCAAAATTCGCCCCGCCGGCGAGATTGGTGGCTCGACGCCTGCTGATCTGGTTGCGACAATCGAGGCCGCACTTGCAAGAAGCGATATCCCAGCTGCGCTGGCAGCATGGCGCAAACTGCCGGAGCAGGCGCGCATCCTGTCAAAAGACTGGGCGGCAGCGGCGGAAGCCAGACATAATGCGGGAAATTCGCTTTCCGCTCTGCAAAGTGCGGCCATTGCTGCGTTGAGGAATGCCAAACCATGATCCGCATTATCTTGTTTCTTGCCATTCTGCTTGCCATTGCTCTCGGCCTGTCCTGGATCGCCGACCAGGAAGGCTCTGTTGCGATCACCTGGCTGGGACAGAAAATAGAGATCGACAATATGGCGACGTTTCTGGTCGCATTGCTGGCCTTGGCTGTTGCACTCGCCTTTGTCTGGAACCTGATCAGACTGGCGTTCAAGCTTCCAAGCCTGATGTCCATTGCCGGCAAAAGCCGTCGCAAGCAGAAGGGTTATGCTGCTGTTTCGCGTGGCATGATGGCGGTGGGCTCTGGCGATGAGAAGATGGCGCTGAAACAAGCCAAAGAGGCAGAGCGGCTGCTTGGCCCCGATCCGTTGACCTTGCTGCTGAATGCTCAATCCGCACAGCTCTCGGGCGATAACGGCAGGGCGGAAAAAGCGTTCAACGCCATGCTTGAAAATCAAGATACGCGGGTTGTGGGCTTGCGCGGGCTGTATATCGAGGCGCAGCGCCGGGATGATGGCAAAGCTGCTAGTTTCTATGCGGATGAGGCCTTCAAACTTGCGCCTTCCGCAAGCTGGGCGAGCGAGGCCGCGCTTTCCTTTCGCTGCCAGACACGCGATTGGCTTGGCGCCATGGCGCTGGTCGAGCAAGCGGCAAGCCGTCGGTTGATCGACAAGGATACAGCGCGCAAGCAACGCGCGGTGTTGCTGACAGCAGATGCGCTTGATCGCCGCTCCGCTGAACCTGATGCCGCCCTCCGCTCAGCGCAGGAGGCCATCAAGCTGGACCCTACACTGGTGGCCGCTGCCAGCTTTCTGGGACGCCGCAGCGCCGAGAAAGGCGATTTCGGAAAGGCCTCAAAAATTCTTGAGACCGCCTGGAATGCCATGCCTCATCCCGATATCGCAGAGGCATATCTTGATGTTCGCATTGGAGATTCTGCCCTTGACCGGCTCAAACGCGCCAAGAACTTGTTGAAATTGCAACCCCGCGATGCGGAATCAAAGCTCATCGTGGCCAAAGCCGCGCTGGATGCCCGCGAATACCGCACGGCACGCGAAACACTCGAAAGCCTCGTGCTTGAGCATCCTACGGTCCGCGCCTGCATTCTGATGGCGGAACTTGAAGAAAATGACAGCGGCAACATGGGCATGGTGCGCGAATGGTTGTCACGGGCCTCGCGGGCTGAGCGTGACAAGGCTTGGGTCGCGGACGGACGCGTATCGGAAACCTGGTCGCCGGTATCGCCGGTTACCGGTATCGCCGGTTACCGGTACGCTTGGTGGCTATACCTGGACACGCCCTCCGCAAGCACCGGGAGCCTTGCTGCTTGAGGAAATCATGGAGCGGCGCGGTCAGCATACTGTCTCGATCGAAGCTGCCGCGCTCGCCCCTCCACCTTCCACGGACCCTGTGGAAAAGCTTCCTGCCGAGAAAATTCAGATTCAGATCGAGACTGTGAAGGAAGAAATCCCCACACAGGAGAAGCCCGAAGAGGCGGCAAAGATCACGCTTGCTCCGGATGATCCGGGCGCTGAAGAAACTCCTCCGAAGAAAAAATGGCGCCTGTTGGGCTGAATTTCTTGATCAAGGAATGCCTTTCAAACTGTGGGGCACTGGACTCCGGACAGCAATGGTTTGTGGCCAGTATCATGCCTGTCCCATCACAAGTGCATGAGTAGCTTGAATCGCGACTGGATTATGCGATTAAACGAATCATGCATTCATTCTGGATGGTGACGGCCAATCAAAAGAGTCGCACTGAAGGCGAGTAACAGTGATACCCGAGAACAAGACAATAGCCATTATTGGCGCGGGACTTGTGGGCCGAGGCTGGGCAAGCCTGTTTGCCCTTTCAGTTTTTCGGTAAAGCGCGAGGCAACTATCGACGAGCTTGAGCTGGCCAGAATCGCATCTGGAAGG
>JANNRX010000368.1:0-10265 GCA_031401875.1 Hyphomicrobiales bacterium
GCTGCGAACCCTCCTGCAACAAGGGTTCCTGTCGGAAGGCCTGATTTCGGATAACTTTTCATATCAGGATTGAGCGCCCCGTTATCCCACTGCATGGATGTGGTTCTTGTCTCAGGTGCAAGAGAAGACGCCGGATTGGCAATGTCCGAGATCACCGTCTCGCTGTCGGTCCGATTGCTCTGAGAAGATGTCGCATCCTGGATCGGCACGACAGGTCGATCTGGTCCGGACCGCTTTGGTTTGAGATTCTGCGGATTGAGTGATCTCAGAATCTGGCTCATCCTGAGCAAGGTCAATCCAATGCCGAATGCAATGACGCCACCGGTGAGTGCTACTGTTCCGGCAATGACCATTGCAGAACCGCGTTCTGTTACAACGATCTCGAAGCCATAGAGCAGCGATGCGCCACCGCCCAGGATCAGCAATGCTCCGGAAATGATGATAAACAGTGCCAAGAGAGATCCTTTTTTAAAACAGGAATCACTTTCAATCACTGTAATATAAGCAAATGTTACCGAGAGAAGCGAATCAACACACTTTTCCACGCTCAGCGATATTCAAACGGTTGCCGAAGTGACGGTGACATCCTATTTTCAAAAGTGATCCATAGTGCTTGTCGGCCTTCCCGCATGTTGTTTTGCGGAAAGTATCGGCGTTGATCCCAGGAAGGCCCAAACCATGTCATTCACGCTCCCCGAACTTCCCTACGCCCATGATGCGCTCCAGCCCTACATGTCCAAGGAGACGCTGGAATTCCACCACGACAAACACCATCTCGCCTACGTGACGAATGGCAATAATCTGCTCAAGGGGTCTGAATTCGAAGGCAAAAGCCTCGAAGAGATCGTCAAGGGCTCCTTCGGCAAGAATGCAGGCCTCTTCAACAATGCTGGCCAGCATTACAACCACATGCATTTCTGGAACTGGATGAAGCCCAATGGGGGCGGCGCTATTCCGGGAAACCTTGAGAAAAAACTCATCGAGGATTTTGGTTCCATCGCGAAAATGAAAGAGGATTTCATCCAGGGCGGTGTCACGCAATTTGGCTCGGGCTGGCATTGGCTTGCTGTCCAGAACGGCAAGATCATCGTCATGAAAACCCCCAATGGCGAGAGCCCGCTGGTGCATGGTGCAAAGCCCATTCTCGGCAATGACGTCTGGGAGCACAGCTATTACATTGATTACCGCAACCGCCGTCCCGATTATTGCAAGGCTTTCATCGAGAGCCTCGTGAACTGGGAATACGTGGCCCAGATGTATGATGCCGCAATCGCCTGAGCTTCATCCGATGTGCTTGTTTGAAAGCATGCAATTTTGATCTGAAAGGCCCCTTTGCGGGGCCTTTCCTGTTTTAGTCGAACGCGATGAAGAGGTGCCTACCATGGGATTGATCCATCAGACTCTCTCTGGCCTGCGCCTTCTCATGCTTGGTTTGGTGGTGCTTGCATCTGCTGTTCCGGCGGCGTTTTCCCAGGAGCGAACCGAGCCCATCGAAATCTTTGATGCCCATCTCCATTATAACTGGGAGCCCAATGCCTATCTGAGCGTCGCGGATGTGCTGGCACTGTTCAAGAAGCACAGGGTTACCGGCATTCTTGCCACCAGTCGCCCCAACAATGGCACCCATGCGCTGATGGACAGCAAGGCGTCTGGTCTTGCTGTTGTACCCTTCATTCGTCCCTATCGCATCCGGTCTGATGTCAGCAGCTGGTTCAGTGATCCGACGATCTTTGATCTTGTGGAGGCTGAGTTCAAGCGTGGTTACTACCGTGGTATCGGTGAGTTTCATCTCAGCGCAGGTGCTGCTGCGGGTGACTGGGTGAAGAAAGCAGTCAATTTTGCCGTGGCCAACGACCTCTTTCTGCATTCCCATTCCGACGATGAAACGCTGGATGTCCTGATGGGGCATAATCCGCGTGCCAGGATCATTTGGGCGCATACGGGGTTTGGCATTCCAGCCAGCCGCGTCGCAGCGATCTTCGCAAAATATCCGAATGTCTGGGGCGAGCTTTCGTATCGGAGCGGCATTACAGACGGGGGCGGCGCACTCACGCAGGAATGGCGCGCGTTATTCACCCGCTATCCTGACAGGTTCATGGTGGGCTCGGATACATGGATCGATGCCCGCTGGGCCAGCTATGGCGAGATCATGGCGCAGTACAGGGCCTGGCTTGCGCAGCTTCCGCCAGACATTGCGCGCAAGATTGCCCATGGCAATGGCAAGGCGCTTTTTGGCATCAAATAAGCCGGGGCATATCAGGATTTCCAGCATTCAAGATCTGGACGCTGCTTGGACGGTATTGTTGTGCCGCTTTTTCCTGTTCTTTTTGCAAAACAGGCGCTAATCAGACCCCACTTATGGAGATTTTCCCGCATTGCGGGGCAACGTCATTGAACGGCGTCAGGGATTTGAAGAATGGCAAAGCCACCAAAAGATACCGCTGCGACGGACAAGGACGAAACCGCCCGCTTGCTTGCCGCCGAGGAAGCCGCCAAGAAAAAACCGTCAAAGAGCTCTGCCAGGAAGGCCGCCAAGAAGGCCGAGGAGGAGGAAGACGACGACGAGGACGAGGATGATGAGGAGGAAGAGGACGACGAGGAAATCTCGCCTCACACTGTCAGCGCTACCGAGACACGCAATGCCCTCAAGATCATGGGCAATTTTCTTTGGCCATTTTTTCCCGCCCACAAGAAGGGTATCAGGCTCATCCTGATCGCGGTTTTGGTTGAAACAATTTACAACACATCGTTTCCGCTCTTGCTGAAATTCCTGATCGATGACGCCATCAATGCAGATGATCCCTACATGCTGGTTGTCATTCTCGGTACAATGTTCGGGCTTGGCGTGGTGTCATCCATCGTCATGGTCTGGTTTGAATGGCTGAATGCCGACACTGGTTCATCCATGATCCGTGATATCCGCAACCGGCTGTTCGATCATTCGCAGGCCTTGCCTGTTGATTATTATCACAAGAACAAGACAGGTGCCGTTCTGCAACGCTTCTCGGGTGATATTGCCCAGTTGGAAGAGACGATCAACCACGGCATGCAATGGGGCGTTTTACCACTCTTCGAGCTTGTCGCCGGGGTTGCCATGATGTTCTTCCTCAACTGGCAACTGGCAACGGTCGCATTGTTCCTGTTCCCCATCGCCATCATCGGCCCGCGCATTCTTGCGCCAAGGGCTGTGGATGCCAGCTATGAGGTGAAGAAGAATGAGGCCGCGGCCCTTGGCGTGACGCAGGAAGTGATCACCTCCATGGGCGTGGTGAAGGCATTTGGCCTGCAAGGGAAAGCGACCGGATGGTACCGCGCCAGGAACGACAATATCCGCGGATCGATGTTCCGGATGCTGTGGATCAACGGTCTTGTCGAGCGTTCCGTGACGATCTCAGTGCTTGCGTTGCATCTCTTCGTGCTGGCACTGGGTGCTTACCTCGTGTGGAACGAAACTATCCAGCTCGGTACCTTTGTGGCCTTTGAGACCCTGTTCTGGGAGCTCTCTTACAATGTCGGTCATATTACCCAGTTCATTCCCGTGATGATCGAGGGATCGGGAGCGGCCAAACACATCAATGATTATCTCGATGAGCCAAACCGCAGCAGGGATAATCCGGATGCGATCGATCTGCCGCGCTTCGAGAAGACGATCACCTTTGACAAGGTTACTTTCAGCTATGACGGCAAGCAGAACCATCTGAACGGTCTGAACCTCAGCATCGAGGCCGGGCAGCGCGTGGCGATCGTGGGTCGCAGCGGAGCTGGCAAAAGCACCATCATCAACACGCTGCTGAAGCTCTATGACATCAAGAAGGGCAGCATCAGTCTGGATGGTATCGATATCAGCACAGTCAAGCGCGACAGCGTGCGTCAGCAGATGGCGGTCGTCTTCCAGGACAACCTGCTGTTCAATATGTCGATCATGGAGAATGTCCGCCTCGGCAACGACAATTCCACCGACGAAGAAGTCATTGCCGCCTGCAAGGCAGCCGAGATCCATAAATTCATCATGGGCCTGCCAGATGGCTACCAAACGCTTGTCGGTGAGCGTGGCAGTACCGTGTCAGGCGGCCAGCGCCAGCGCCTCGCAATTGCGCGGGCTGTCGTGCGCAATCCTTCGATCCTGCTGCTTGATGAGGCAACCTCGGCTCTGGATCAGACCACGGAGCGGGCCATTTCACGAACGCTCAACAAGGTTGCGAAGGGCCGCACCGTGATCTCGGTCACGCACCGGCTGACATCCGTCGTCGACATGGACAAGATCTATGTGCTGGAAAAGGGCAAGCTTGCGGAATCGGGAACCCACACGGAACTTCTGGCCAAGAAGGGTTTCTACTTCAGACTCTGGCAAGATCAGCTCGGCAAGACGCGCGCCGATGACGAGGATGATGAGGATTGATGCAAATGACAGGAGGCGCATGATATATTGGCGTCTCACGTCTCCAGTTCGGTATCCCAGTAGAGATAATCCATCCAGCTGTTGTGCAGGTAATTCGGCGGGAACAATCTGCCGTTGCGATGCAGGTCGTTTACTGTTGGCGGATAAGGTTTCTGTATCGGGAACATCTTGGCGACATTCGGCATTTTGTCGCCTTTGGTCAGGTTGCAGCTCGAACAGGCAGCAACGACATTCTCCCATGAGGTCGTGCCCCCCTTCGAGCGGGGAACAACATGATCGAAGGTCAGTTCGTCGCGAGAGCTGCAATACTGGCAGCTGAATTTGTCCCGCAAGAAGACATTGAAGCGCGTGAAGGCGGGATGGCGTGAGGGTTGCACATAGTTTTTCAATGAAACGACCGAAGGCAACCGGAATTCCGACGTGGGACTATGCACCACGGTCTCGTATTCCGAAACGATATTGACGCGATCAAGGAAGACAGCCTTGAGAGTATCCTGCCAGCTCCAGAGCGAAAGAGGATAATAGCTCAGAGGCCGGTAATCAGCATTGAGAACCAGAGCCGGGCAGCCTTCTGGCGAAGACAGGGGTGCGACATGGATTGTCAAACCTGAGAAGCCTTTCCTCTTCAGTTGGTTCGAACCCGGCTTTGGAATACTGCTGCCGGATCAAACCGAACCACAAGCAATTCACTTATGCCCGGACGAATCCGGTACACTGAGCTATCTAAGCCCGTCACGACAAAATTGTGAAGGGCTCGTTTGGTTTTGAGTGGAATCAGTCGCAGCGGAACACGCCGGATTGATTGGTTTTGGCGCATGGTTTGGAATTAGCAGCATTTGTGCGTTGAACCAGGGCACGGCGCAGCTTATGTCGATGGTCAGGCTCTGGAGAATGGGTATGACGATCACGGCGGCAGTCAAAGAAGCAGCGGATCTTGGCAAAATGCCGGAATGGCGGCTGGAGCATCTCTATCCTGCGATGGATTCGCAACAATATCTGGCGGATGTGGCACGTGCGGCGACGGATGCTGTGGCATTGGCCGAAACGTACCGGGGACGGCTCGCTGCACTTCTGAAGGACAAGAGCGCGTCTCAGAAACTGTTTGAAGCCATCCGCCGTTATGAGGCACTCGAAGATCTGATGGGGCGTATCATGTCCTATGCAGGGCTGATTTATGCCGGTGACACGACGGATCCCACACGCGGAAAATTTTATGGCGATGCGCAGGAGAAAATCACCACGGCGTCCTCTGACCTGCTGTTTTTTACGCTGGAATTGAACCGTCTCGATGACAATCTGCTGAATGCCGCGATGCGCAAGGAGCCGCTTTCCCACTATGCGCCATGGATCGAGGATATCCGCAAGGAGAAGCCGTATCAGCTCGAGGACAGGCTGGAACAGCTTTTTCATGAGAAATCTGTGGTTGGCCGCAGTGCCTGGAACCGGCTTTTCGATGAGACAATCGCCTCATTGCGGTTCGAGATCGACGGCGAGCCACTGCCGCTGGAGCCCACCCTCAACCTTCTTCAGGATACGGATGAGAAAGTGCGTCAGAAAGGTGCGGAGGCACTGGCCAAGACCTTCGGCGAGAATATTCGCCTGTTCACGCTGATCACGAATGTGCTGGCGAAGGACAAGGAGATTGCCGATCGCTGGCGTGGCTTCAAGGATATCTCCGAAAGTCGCCATCTTTCAAACCGCGTCGAGCCGGAAGTGGTGGAAGCCATGGTTTCGGCTGTGCGCGCAGCTTATCCGCGCCTGTCGCATCGCTATTACACGTTGAAAGCCAAATGGTTCGGCAAGGAACAACTCAATCACTGGGATCGCAACGCGCCGCTGCCAAAGGTGGACCAGAAGCCGATCAGCTGGAAAGAGGCGCAAGCCACGGTGCTTGACGCTTACGCCGGCTTTGCCCCCGAGATGGCGGGTATCGCCAGGCGCTTCTTCGATGAGGGCTGGATTGACGCCGGCACAAGGCCCGGCAAATCACCTGGCGCCTTCGCGCATCCCACCGTGCCGTCGGCGCATCCCTATGTGCTTCTGAACTATCAGGGCAAGCCCAGGGATGTGATGACGCTGGCCCATGAACTGGGCCATGGCGTGCATCAGGTGCTGGCCGGGCCTCAAGGCGCGCTGATGGCACCAACACCGCTCACGCTTGCGGAAACGGCATCCGTTTTCGGTGAGATGCTGACCTTTCGCAAGTTGCTGAAGGCAATCACGGATCCCAAACAGAAAAAGGCCATGCTGGCTTCCAAGGTGGAAGACATGATCAACACGGTCGTGCGCCAGATTGCGTTCTATTCTTTCGAGCGCAAAGTGCATGAGGCGCGCAAGGAGGGTGAGCTGACCTCAGAGAAACTCGGCGAACTCTGGATGAGCGTGCAAGGCGAAAGCCTTGGTCCCGCCATCAAGTTCCATCCGGGCTATGAAAATTTCTGGGCGTATATCCCGCATTTCATCCACTCGCCGTTCTATGTCTACGCCTATGCCTTTGGCGATTGCCTCGTGAATTCGCTCTACGGGGTCTATGAAAAGGCGCACCCGAATTTCGTGGAGCATTATTTCGATCTGCTGAAAGCAGGCGGCGCGAAGCCCTACGGCGAATTGCTCAAGCCCTTCGGGCTCGATGCGAAAGATCCCGCGTTCTGGCAGATCGGGCTCAATATGATCGAGGGGATGATCGTGGAGCTGGAAGCGATGGAGTGACCGTCGTATAACATACGTTATAACAAAATTGACTTTGCTTAACCATTGTTATACAAATTGTATAACAATGGAGTCTGGCTATGAAAATCTCTCTCAAGCGTGTTGGCAATTCGACAGGTATTATTCTGCCAAAAGAGCTTCTTGCAAAACTTGGCTTGCAGGAGGGTGACGAGCTTTATGCAAACCTCACAGCAAAGGGCGGGCTTGAGCTTTCGCCTTTTGACCCTTCGTTTGAGGAATCCATGCGCCTCGCTGAAGAAATCATCGAGGAATACAAGGACACCTTGCGTGAGTTGGCGAAGTGACGACGGCTCATACACTCGGTGGTTTCTCTGACCAACGCCAAGCGCCCTATGATCCAGTCTGGCTGACAACCGCCGAGGTCATTGCGCTGCACGATATGCAGCTCAGGCGCTTTGGAGGACCGTCGGGGATTCGAGATCCTGGATCTCTGGAATCTGCCTTGGGCCGCCCCGTGAACAAATGGCAAGATGAAGGTGCTGATCTCGCAGAGATGGCTGCGGCATATGCCTATGGCATCGCCCGCAACCATCCTTTTGTCGATGGCAACAAGCGCACTGCTTTCGTGGCAATGATGCTGTTCCTGCGCAAGAATGACGTTCGGTTTGCACCGCCTCAGGCTGAAGCTACGGTGATCATTCTCGCACTTGCTGCTTCCGAGGTGAGCGAGGAGGGCTTGATACGTTGGATCAGGGATCGCTGGCCTAAAGAATAATGCCTCTTCAATCCCCTTCGCCGGGCTCCACCGAGAAGAGCGCCAGCTTGCCGGGCTTGCCGTCCCATTCCTTGGCGTCGGCGGGATGGTCGCGCTTGATGGTGATATTGGGCCAGGTCTTCGCATAGTCCGTATTCAGCTTCAGCCACGATTCGAGCCCTGGCTCGGTATCCGGCTTGATGGCTTCGGCCGGGCATTCCGGTTCGCAGACTCCGCAATCGATGCATTCATCGGGATGGATGATGAGCATGTTCTCGCCCTCATAGAAGCAATCGACAGGACAGACTTCCACGCAATCCATATACTTGCACTTGATGCAATTCTCGGTGACCACATAGGTCATAGGCCATCATCTCCTTCAGCAAGGCACCCTTTGATTGGATACAAATAAGAGCCAGCTCTTAACATTCAATCATCGACAGGAGATAGCTCATTCCGCCGCGACAGCAAAAGGCTTTGATTGCGGCCCATCAAATTTTTCCATCAAATGGGCGCGTTCGGCGAGCGCTACTTTCAGATGCCGCTCCTTGACATGGCCAAAACCGCGAATTTTCTCAGGTATAGAGGCCAATGCCACGGCCACGACATGGTTATCCAGGGTGAGGCGGGCTGAGACATAGTCGATCATGCCCTCGTATTCGCCGATCAGCAGGCGTTCCATTTTACGCTCTGCCGAGTAGCCGAAGATATCGAGCCTTGTGCCTCGCAATGCCTTGAATTTCGCCAGAATCTTGAAAGCAGACAGCATCCACGGACCAAACGCCATCTTGGCAGGATTGCCCTGTGCATCCTTCTTGCCAAGCAGAGGTGGTGCGAGATGAAATTCGAGTTTCACATCCCCATCGAATTCGGCTTTCAACTGCTTGAGGAAACTGCCGTCCGTATAGAGGCGGGCCACTTCATACTCATCCTTATAGGCCATGAGCTTGAAGAAATAACGTGCGACAGCATCGGTCAGCGCTGTCTTGCCCGGTGTACGCTCCAGCTCCACCTTCTGGATGCGGGCGACAGCCGCACGGTAACGGCGGGCATAGGCCTCATTCTGATAGGCTGTCAGAAAGGCTGCGCGGCGATCGACCATCTCGGTCAGCGTTTCGGAAAGCTTGCGTGTTGAAGTCGGCTTGCGGCTTTCTGAAACAAGCACCTCCACGGCTTTCTGGTCATGAGCAGCACGGCGACCCCAGCGAAAAGCTTCCGTGTTCATGGCAACCGCTTCGCCGTTGAGCATGATGGCCTTTTCAAGAGCTGCAGACCCCAGCGGTACGCCACCCTTCTGATGCGCATAGCCCAGCATGAACATGTTCGCGGCGATGGAATTACCAAACAGCGCAACCGCCAGACCCGTGGCATCGACAAAACTTACCTTGTCACGACCGGCGGCACTGGTGACGGCGCGTTTGAGCCGCTCGACAGGCAGCGAATAATCCGCATCGCGGGTGAATTCACCGCCGAAGACTTCTGCCGTGTTGGCGACAAAGATCGTCTTGCCCTGATTGACAGCAGCCAGCACTTTCTTGGTGCCAGAGACGACCAGATCGCCACCCAGAATCAGGCTCGCCTTGCCGGCACTGACGCGGATGGCGGTGATTGCATCGGGGTTGCGTCCGACCTTGACGTGGGAATAGACGCTGCCGCCTTTTTGCGCGAGGCCAGCCATGTCGATCATGCCGCAGCCCTTGCCTTCAAGATGTGCCGCCATGCCGATGATCGCACCGATGGTGACGACGCCGGTGCCGCCCACGCCCGTGACGATGCAGGCCCAGTTCTCTTTCTCGACTGAGGGGAGGGGGGGCTCCGGCGGAAGGCTTGAGGCGTTGTCAGCGGTCTTCGCGATGCCTTCCGCCTTCTTGATTTTTGCGCCATGCACAGTCACGAAGGAAGGGCAGAAGCCGTCCTGGCAGGAGAAATCCTTGTTGCAGGAGGATTGGTCGATGCGCCGCTTGCGGCCAAATTCGGTTTCAATGGGCTGCACTGAAACGCAGTTGGATTTCTGTCCGCAATCACCGCAGCCTTCGCAGACGAGTTCGTTGATCAGCACGCGCTTGTCCGGATCGGGATAGAGCCCGCGCTTGCGACGGCGGCGTTTCTCGGCAGCGCAGGTCTGGTCATAGATGACGACCGTAACGCCTTCCATCTCGCGCAGTTCGCGCTGCACGGCGTCAAGCTCCGCCCTGTGGTGCACCGTTGCCCCTGTGGGAAAAGTGATCTTGCCTGAGTATTTCTCAGGCTCATCGGTGACGATGGCGATGCGTTGCACGCCCTCTGCCCGCACCTGGTTGGCAATCATGTCGACGGTAAGCCCGCCTTCATGGTGCTGGCCGCCGGTCATGGCAACAGCATCGTTGAACAGAATCTTGTAGGTGACATTGGTCTTGGCCGAAACCGCAAAACGCAAGGCCAGCGCGCCGGAATGGTTGTAGG
>JANNRX010000369.1:0-6004 GCA_031401875.1 Hyphomicrobiales bacterium
CTTTTCTGCTGCAGGCCCGCCGTTTGAGATGTCCTCTGGTCCGAATGCCTTTTTAAGGAAAGGCCGTACATCGAAATTATTGCCTCTTATGACAATCTTCTGTCCATTGGCCTGACGGTCAAAATCAAGACGGACATTATCGCCTGGTGAAAGCCTGAACAGGCTCAGTCTGGCGGAGGTTATCGTACCGTCAGCAAGTGCTTCCGCGGTGCCCTTGAACGATGAAGCTCCGCTTTCCAGCACAAGATTTTGGATGCTGTACCCAGCGGCCTTTTCCGTCGCATCAAAGGTCAGCTTTCCGGCACGTGCGGCAGGTTTTTGGAAACCTGGGAGCAATCCGTTGATCACTGCTTTCGTAAGATCGACCTCGACTTTGGCCGTGAGGTTTTCGCCCTGTTCGCGCAAAGTGCTGATTTTTACAGGTAACGGACCAGTCAGACGTTGCCCAAGATTAATGCCGCGCTTCTTCAGTGCCGCCTCGTCCAGAATGAAAGACAGATTGGTCGACGTGCTCTTGTCTCCGGTGTCATTCTGCAACTCAAGGGAAACAGGCAAATTTTGCCAGCGACCCTCGCCTTTGACTTCCAGCCCTTGCTTGACAGATTTGACAGTCAGCGAGGCGTTTTCCAGTTTGTCCTTGCCAATGGCATTGTCGATTGAAACACCTGTCATCCTGGCATCAATCACAGAGGTGATATCGCTGGCTTTCAGTGTGGCCGAAAGAGGCATCGCAATACTGGCACGGCCATCGAACTGGCCCTTCAGAGTAGCCAAGTCCACATCGATACCGAGAGCATTCTTCAATACAGGTGTCTTGAGGAGTTCAGCGACAAGTTCCAGCGAGGATTGATTGCGAAACTGGAACAGAGCTTTCGGTATCGCTGTGTTGAGTCCCGTGATTGCGAAAGAACCGTCCAGAAGTGGCATACGGCGTCCGCCGCGCACATCCAGATTGGCGGCGATCCCTGAGCCCAGCGCCTCAATGCCATTCACAGTCGCGGCTCCCGTCAGCCCGGAGAGCAGGGGCAGGTCCGGAGTAATGACTGCCGAGATATCCGCAACCCCAACCTCTATTTTGAATGCATCCGCAGGGAGAGGCTGAAGTGCAATTGCGGCTTTGAGCAAGGCCGGAGGAAAATTGAAGTTTCCGGAAAAACGCGCCATCTGGCCACCGCGCACGGAATCGACAAAGAAATTTCTGGTTTCGGAGGATAAAAATGGCGGCCACCAGCGCAAGGCTGCTCTTGCGGGCATAGGGCCTGCAAGGACGTTGATGCGGAGAGAAGGACCATCTTTTTCATTCTGCACGGTGGCTTTCAGCGAAAAATCCGTACCTGTGCCTTTGAAGACTGCATCCTCCACTTTCAGGATGGTAAGATCATCACTGACTGCGACGGTCAACACAGCTGTGTCGACTGTGGCCGCCGGTTCTTTCGGCGTGATTCCGGCCAGTGTCCAGCCCGTCGTCTGGCCCTTGAACCGGTACCATGGGTTTTCAGGCGATGGGAGACTGATGGGCCCACTCATTGATGCGGAAAAATTAGCCGCTTTTGCCGCAACAGTCAGCTCATCAATCCGCTCAGCATCACCATTCCAGCGCAGGAGCAAAGAGCCCTGTTCCAGATCAAGGCCGCCTTGTCCCGGAGCCTTGAGCAGGATCGATCCAGCACTGATCTGCGCCTTGCCGATGACCGAAAGAGGCTTGCCCTCCAGATCGGTCGTGACCTCGGCGCTACCGCTCAACCGGCCTGCAAGAGTAACTGGCAAGCTTTGCGCCGCTATCGCAGTTATAAAGCTTTCCGTGATATTTTCAGTGTCGAGTTTGAAAAAGTACTGCGTATCGGATGCATTCGCCACCAGCACAAACGGTACGGTATCGCCACCCCGTGACAGGGATCCGGAAGCGCGTGTTGTGCCGCTGTCCTGCCTGACAAGACGCAGTCTGAATCTGTCGAAAGACACAATCTTGCCGTTGCGGCGATCATCGATTACCAAAGAGGCATCTTCAATGCTGAGGGTGCTCAATTCGCCTGTAACGCCATTTCTGGCCAGCAAGGCAAGACCACCCAGGACACTTGAAAGCTGCGTTTGAAATTCACTCTCGGTGCCAGGTTTGGCAGGGTTTTTCCGTTCAGCATCGGCGGCGAAAGCAATGTTTCCTTCGGGAGTGACCAATCCGCGAATGGCCATGCCCTTGAACGAAAGACTTTTGGGGACAACAGAAAGCGCCAATAACCGGATCGGATCAAAGGAAATCAGGGCATCAGGAGAGCGCAGGATCGTTTTGCCTTCCGCATTGTTGATCTGCACATCCTGTATATGTACCGCCAGGCCTTCGCCTGTTCGATCCAGAAGTGTTCGTCCAACCTGGACATCGACGCCACCACCTATTTGCTCTTCCAGGGCAGATGCGACACGTTCTGTGAGAAAGGATAATTCTACCGGCCCGCGTGCAAGATATGCGAAGAAGCCCGCCGCCAGTATGACGGGCGTGAACAAGGCGGAACCCATCCAGATGGCAATGCGCTGGGGCCAGCGCCGTTTGCGACGCAGGCTAGATTTGGCTTGTCCCTGAATGGACAAGCCTTCCTGATTCAGCAGAGCAGCGGAGTCGTGTTTATCCATGGATGGTTGAGGCGCCTGCGCCTTCGGTTGTGTCAATGCAGGTTAAATCCTTTTTGGCCTGTTTTTGGCAGGCTAACTGATTTTACAACACCCTCTGGTCGAATCCTTTTTACTGAACCATCTGTGGCACTGACAAGCGTCTGATACCAGAGGGTGCGCAACAAGTTGATTCGGGTCATGCTTTCTTTTGGGTGCCAATCGAAAACCCGACTTTTGATAAGGACGATAAAGATGGCAAAAGTACTTCAGCCTGGCGATATGGCTCCAGAATTCTCGCTGCCCGGTGACGGCGGATCGATTGTTGCACTGAACACATTGCTTGGTCAGAAAATAATTCTTTATTTTTACCCCAAGGACGACACATCCGGATGCACCCTGGAGGCTAAATCTTTCAATGATTTACGTGCGGAATTTACCAAGGCAAATGCCCAGATCATCGGTGTTTCGCCCGATAGCGTAGCAAGCCATGACAAATTCAAGAAAAAATACGATCTTTCATTCGCTCTGGCATCGGATGAAAGCAAAGCCATGCTGGAAGCTTACAGCGTCTGGGTTGAAAAGCGCATGTACGGTCGCAAATACATGGGTGTGGAGCGCACGACAGTGCTGATTGGCACGGATGGCAAGGTCGCGCATGTGTGGAACAAGGTGAAGGTTCCCGGCCATGCCGAAGAGGTGCTTGCGGCCGCCCGCGCAATCTGATGGCTTACAATGAGCTTGTGATAAGGCTAAGGTAACTCCCAACAAATGAAATCATCACGATGTCGAGGCTTTAAAGCCTCCATCGTCTGGAGAGTTGTTTTGAAATCGCGCTTGTGGAAACCACCGGTGAAACCGGTGGTGAAGGTTCGCGTACCTGCGACGCCAGCGGTGCCGGAGCCCTGTCTTTACGCTGCGCTCGATCTGGGCACGAACAATTGTCGGTTGCTGATCGCGCGACCGGGCCTCTCCGGTTTCAGGATTGTGGATTCCTATTCGCGCATTGTCAGGCTCGGGGAGGGGCTTGCCGCCACGGGCCGATTGAGCGAGGGAGCGATCCTGCGCACGATTGAGACCCTCAAGGTTTGCGCAACCCGTCTTGGCGAACGTGCTATCCGAAACCGCCGGTTGATCGCAACAGAAGCCTGCCGTGCCGCCAGCAATGGCGAGGAATTCATGGAGCGGGTCTTTCGTGAAACGGGTCTGCGGCTGGAGATCGTCGAACGCCAGGTGGAGGCAGAACTTGCAGCGGCCGGCTGCGCTGTACTGATGGCGAAAACGGCGGAAAGTGTCATTCTGTTTGATATCGGCGGAGGCTCTACGGAAGTTGTCTGGCTGGCGGCTGATCGTTACGGCACCAGCATCGGCCAGCGCATACGCCAATGGATATCGCTTCCGGTTGGCGTTGTGACACTGGCCGAGACCTATGGCGGCATCGATGTGACGCCGCAGATTTATGAAACCATGGTGTCGGAAGTGACCCGAGTGATGCAACCCTTCGTGGCATCCATTGATGTAAAGCGTCTGGGGCACAATTTTCATCTTCTGGGAACCAGCGGCACTGTCACAACCATCGCGGCCGTTCATCTCGGCTTGCCGCGCTATGAGCGCAAGCATGTCGACGGGCTCTGGATGACAACGGGGGAAGCTGAAACGGTCATTCGTGATCTCATGGCGATGCCGCATGACGAAAGGGCGAAGAACCCCTGCATCGGTGCGGACAGGGCTGATCTGGTGCTGGCGGGCTGCGCCATCTATGAAGCTGTGGCGAAAGCGTTTCCGGCGGAAAAAATCCGCATTGCAGATCGAGGCCTCAGGGAGGGCATCCTCATGCAACTCATGATGCGCGACAATGTCTGGCGTTCACCCCGGCAGTTCGACAAGCCGGGCCGTCAGGCTGAACAAGGTAAGCAAGCATGAGCGGCGACGATTCAGACAAGACTGGTGGCAAGCTGCCCGTGAAATCCTCCTCGGCGCCCCGTACTCCGGGCGGGCATTCTTCCGGCAAAAAGGCGGCACCAACGGGAAAGGCCAAAGATCCTCGTTTCGCCCAGCGCGTCAAAACGGCTTACAAGCGCTCGCATTCTTCGATTCTCTGGTTGCAACGCCAGCTTAATGACCCCTATGTGGTTCGTGCCAAGGAGGAGGGCTGGCGTTCGCGCGCCGCTTTCAAGCTGATCGAGATCGACGAGAAGTATAAGCTGATCAAGCCCGGCCAGACCATTGTCGATCTTGGCTGTGCCCCAGGCGGCTGGGCGCAATATGCGGCGCAAAAGGTGGGCTCAGCCCAGGGCAAGGGTGGTTGCGTTGTCGGTATCGATCTTCTCCCCGTTGAGCCCATTCCGGGCGTGACTCTGGCCGAGATGGATTTCACCGAGCAGAGCGCGCCGGAGCGATTGATGCAGATTCTGGTCGATGCAGGGGGCACACGTCTCGTCGATGGCGTTCTCTCGGACATGGCTGCCAACACCACGGGCCATCGCAAGACCGACCATTTGCGCATCATCGGCCTCACCGAAATGGCAATCGAGTTTGCGCTGGATGTGACCAAACCCGGTGGGTTTTTCCTGACCAAGCTGTTTCAGGGCGGCGATACGGCCATAATCATCACCCAATTGAAACAGCGTTTCACGACAGTGCGCCACGTGAAGCCGCAATCCAGTCGACAGGATTCCGCCGAGCTTTACGTGATGGCAACCGGGTTCAAGGGTAAGCTTGCCTGAAAATGAATCCGGCAATCGAGAAAGTCCCTCGACGCCACTCATGCCCCCGTGTTAACGGCAACCGCCATCAGGGCGTTTGCATGAATCGCTGCCCTCCCTCTGCAATCACAAGGGTTCTGGCATGGCGCGCATACTTTCTGTTCAGGATATTCCCGAAGCGCTGACCTTCGACGATGTGCTGATGCGCCCCGGTCATTCCGAGGTGTTGCCCAGCGAAACTGATCTGCGCTCGCGCATCACAAAGAGCATTTCGCTCAATCTGCCGATCATTTCGTCGGCCATGGATACTGTGACCGAGGCGCGGCTGGCCATTGCCATGGCGCAGGCTGGTGGCCTTGGCGTCATCCACCGCAATCTCACGCCGGAAGAGCAGGCGGATCATGTGCGGCAGGTGAAGCGCTTCGAGAGCGGCATCGTGCTCAATCCCTTCACCATCGAGCCTGACGCCACTTTGGGCGAAGCGCTGGCCCTGATGCGGTCGAAGAACATCTCCGGTGTTCCCGTGACAGTCGGAGGCGGGGCAGGGCGGCCCGGTAAGTTGGTAGGAATTCTCACCAACCGCGACGTACGCTTTGCCGATGACAGGAGCCAGCGGGTCAGCGAATTGATGACGAAGGACAGGCTCGTCACCGTGCGTGACACTGTGCAGCAGGATGAGGCCCGCAGATTGTTCCACA
>JANNRX010000370.1:0-11439 GCA_031401875.1 Hyphomicrobiales bacterium
GAGGGCGAAGTCAGGCGGCCGATGGTCTGGTTGAAGCCATTGAGGTCGAGGACCGAGGCGCCCGTGGTGCTCACGTTGCCGGTGGTGGGCAGTGAGTTGTTCGCGCCAGATCTGATCATGGCTGATCCAGGCCGGTTGCTGACGGGACACGGACTGGATACTGCATTGCGCAACCGGATCAGCTCCGTGCTCGACGCAGGTGCTCCCACAAGCCTGCTTTTCGAGATCTGGTATGAACTTGGCGTCCTGGGCGCGCTGGCCGTTACAACGGTGATGGTCCTTTCCATTGACAAGATTTCTCATCTTGGAAATGCGCTGGCCCCATTTGTGCTCGGCTGCTTCGGATTCGCGTTTTCGCTGGCTGTGATTGGCCTCGGCACATCACAGACCTGGTGGATGACAGCCCTTGTTGTTACTGCAATCGCCTTCGCCGCTGTCGCCAATGGCGAATACCGTGCACAGCGCCCTGTTGCCTTGAGAAGCCGCACTCCTGAACTGTGAGGTTCCGCAGTGGGGTCCAGAAAGCTTACCGCAATTCGCCACAGAAACGCTGGATGCGTCGGCAGGCCTCTTCCAGGTTTTCGTCGCTCGTGGCGTAAGAGATACGGAAGTTCGGGCCAAGTCCAAAGGACGATCCGTGGACCGCAGCCACGCCCTCAATGGCCAGAAGCTCCAGAACGAGATCCTCATCCGTTGCAAGCGTCTTGCCGGATGGTGTCGTCTTGCCCATCAGTGCCGAGCAATCGGGATAGACATAAAACGCACCTTCAGGCACGGGGCATTTGAGGCCACGCGTCTGGTTGAGCATCGACACCACAAGATCGCGCCGGCGTTCGAAAGCCTTGCGAAAAACCGGCAGATGCGTCTGGGTGCCATTCAGCGCTTCCACGGCGGCCCATTGCGAGATCGATGAGGTGCCGGAAGTCTGCTGACCCTGCACATTGTCCATCGCCTTCATGAGATGTTCTGGCCCGGCAGCATAGCCGATGCGCCAACCCGTCATCGCGTAGGATTTTGACACCCCGTTCATGGTGAGGGTGCGCTCATAGAGGTTTGGCTCGACTTCAGCGGGCGTGCAGAACTTGAAATCGCCGTAGACCAGATGCTCATACATGTCGTCAGTAAGTACCCAGACATGCTTGTGCTTCATCAGCACATCGGTGATGGCCTTCATCTCGGCCCAGGTGTAGGCAGCACCCGAGGGATTGGATGGCGAATTGAGCAACAGCCACTTGGTTTTCGGCGTGATGACACGGTCAAGATCTGCCGCCTGAAGCTTGAACTGCTGATCAAGCGTGGTCGGCACGAAAACAGGGGTTCCACCGCACAGCGCCACCATTTCAGGATAGCTGACCCAGTAGGGTGTCGGAATCACCACCTCATCACCCGGGTTCAATGTCGCCAGGAAGGCATTGAAGATGACATGCTTGCCGCCCGTGCTGACGATGGTCTGGGAGGCCTTGTAATCGAGGTTGTTCTCGCGCTTGAACTTGGCAGCGATGGCAGAACGCAACTCAGGGATGCCCGAAACCGGGGTGTACTTCGTCTCGCCACGGCGGATGGCAGCGATGGCAGCTTCCTTGATATTGTCCGGTGTATCGAAATCCGGCTCACCGACAGAGAGTGAAATCACGTCTTTTCCAGTCGCTTTCAGATCCCGTGCCTTCTGGGTCAGAAGGATGGTGGCTGAGGGCTTGATACGGGAAAGGGCGTCGGCAATGAAAGCCATGGTAGTACTCCGGTTTTGCAGCCAAGCCGCAATGCTGACGTTTCCTAGTCCCGACTATGGAAGTCGACAAGCCGGAATCATTGATGGAAACGACAAATACCCGAGATTGCTCGGGCTTGCGCAGGTGCATGCCGCCTCGGTATCCTCTCGCACGGGTCAATTTTAGTGTTAAAGACAGTGATGCTTCGCACCATTCGATTTGCCGCCTTTGCCGCCGTTCTCGTCTGCTTCGCCATCGCCGCAGCCGCGCTTGCCAGCTCGAAGGAGGAATTCTTGCTTGCCGCACTCTACGAAACAATCTTCGGCTCCCCGGATCTTGGACCTGTCGATTTCGAAACTTTTCAGCGTGGAACACGGCCAAATACTGCCTTGGCCTGCCCTGCCGACTTTTGCCGGAACGCCAAAGCGGATTTTGATCCGGGCGTCTATCCCGGTACAGACGAAGAATTGCGCCAGCGTTTCACGCAGTTTGTGCTGGCGCAGCCGCGCGTTGTACCGGTCTATCGTCATGCGCAGCCGGGCCTGCCGACACAGGACCGCTATGTGCAGCGATCAGCGTTGATGCAGTTTCCCGATACGATCGACGTTCGCTTCATCGCGCTCTCGGACAAGACGTCGACGCTCGCCATCTACTCACGCAGCCAGATCGGCCAGAGTGATCTCGGCGTCAACTTGAAACGGATCAGGGAATGGACGGACAAATCTGCACTCAGGATGCCGCAATAATCAGCCGTGCCTGAGCTTCATCACAATGATCAGGCCGATGAGCACGATGGTGACGACATTGGCACCAATCAGCGGCCATGAATTGATGGCGATGCCATAGATCAGCCAGAGCGCGATGCCGACAAACAGCAAAACCTGTGCCCAGAGCGAGATATCGCGGGTCTGCCGGGTGGTGATCGTCTTCACGGCCTGCGGGAGCCATGAAACGGTGGTGAGAAACGCGGCAAGACCGCCGATCCATTCAACAAGCTGAGGTGACATGACCCTCGCGATAACGGATTCGTACAGCGCCGTCTTGTGTCTTCACGTCACCAGCCCATTCATTCCGGCAACATGCTGACTGCCGGGAAAAATCTTTTCCGCCAGTGCCGCTGAAGAAATACCCAGATGATCGCGCAGCAGCCCCTTGAAGATGGCCCGCAGATCAGCCGTCGGCCTCAGATCGCGGCCTTCATGCAGCTCTTTCTCACGCAGACCGGGCCAGTCCGCGAAGACCTTGCCTCCGGCAATCGCACCGCCAAGCAGGAAAGCGACCGTACCCGTGCCATGGTCCGAGCCAACGGTGCCATTGACACGCGCCGTGCGACCAAACTCTGTTACAACGATCACGGCCGTATTGTTCCAGACCGGCTTGAGGCCTTCCTCGAAGGCTGAGAAAGCGCCATCAAGACCGCCAAGCAATATCGCGAGCCGTCCCGTGGCACCACCCTGATTGGCGTGGGTATCCCAACCATCGAAGGAGAGTGCCGCGACTCGCGGGCCATCCGATGCTGCAAGCAGGCGCGCTGCGCCCTGCGCTGCCTGAATCATGCCACGTGGATCAGCCGCACCACCTTGCGGCTTGGCCTTGTCGCCGGTGATGCCTTCCGCTTTCGCCAGCCTGTCCGTATCGAGACCTGCAAGCAGTGCCTTGCCAAGAGCCGGATCGCGGTGCTGATAAAGATCGAGCACCCGTGCTGCAAGATCATCACCCGCTTGCGGCACGGTCTGTGGAGCCCAACCCATCACGGCGGCCTCACCCCGCAGGATCAACGGAGTGGCAGGCCCGATGCCGAGGCCGCCACGTGTGTTGATCCGCTCCCCTCTGGGCATGGCCAGAAGCGCACGGTTGAGCCAGCCGCTATCGACACGGCCCGCGCGGTCGTACCCGCTTTCCAGCAGATCCTGCCCATCAAAATGCGAGCGCTCGCGATAGGGCGTTGCCACGGCGTGAATGACGGACGCTTTCTTCTCCTTGTAGAGGCGGGCGAAGGTCTTCATGGCGGGATGGAGCGCAAAAAATCCATCCAGCGGCAGCGCTGCGAATGTGCCTTCGCTGGCAATCGCGATCTCGCCTCTGAGGGCCGCATAGGCCGGATCGCTGATGGGCGGGACAGCCGAAAGCCCATCCAGCGCACCCCGCAGGATCACCACAAGCAGGCGTGGATCTTTCGCACCGGCCGCACGCGCGACCTTGCCCATGTGCGCCCAGGCGTAGAGGCTGACACCGGCGCCTAGAAGGCCGCGTCGGCTGATCTGACTGGCCTCATGACAACCCGGTGCTGCAAAGGCAGCGTCGCTCGTCACTGTTTTCATGATGGCTTTTCTTATCATGACTTTGCCCTCAGCGCCGCTGGAATTCAGGAGACATCATGAGAATCGCGAGACCCTGATGCTTTGATTCGGCCCTGCGGATGGCCTGTGCGGTTTCTGTCGACAATGCGGAGGCGAAAAGCTGTTCGCCGAGATCGCTCGGGTTGAAACGGTCTCCCAGACGTCTTCCGATAACCGCAGACAGATCAAGCCGCGAGCGGATACTCTCCGGGCTGCCCCAGTGGGCTGCTGTATCGGGATAGCCATTGGGACCCGGCACAGCCCAGAGCGGTGCACCAAGCACCGCGAGGGGTTGCAGAATCTGGCCAAAATCCTTTGGTGGGCCGGAAAATCGCGTGATGGCGGCCAACCATTCATACGGCGTGCGGATCTTGACCAGATCGCCTTTCCAGGCGTCGTCATGATCGATCAGGGCGCGGGAGACCTTGCCAAGATCGCCATCGGTGTCGCGAAACACCCTGGCCAGCTGCTCGACAAGTGCGGGCGGCGCATCCTCCGATACGAAATGCCGGACAAGCTTGCGAGCGATATGGCGAGCGGTCGAGGGATGCCGGGCGATATCGCGCAAAGCCGTTTCGCCTTGCCCGACACCCGTGTCACTGTAGATCCTGCCGAGCAGTTTCTGTTCGCCGGGCTCGTGGCGGTTTGGCGCGAAAAGGAATGTTCCCGCAGGTCCAAGCCGCTCAGCCGCACCCGTGAAGGTCCAGCCTGTGATGATCCTGGCCAGTGCCGTCACGTCGACCTGAGTGTAGCCACCATCCACGCCAAGCGTGTGTAACTCCAGAATCTCGCGGGCGAGGTTCTCATTGAGGCCAGCACGGCGGTTAGTGCCAGCGCGGGAGCCAGGCCCGACGGATTGGCGATTGTCGAGATAGAACAGCATCGCCGGATGCTTCTCGACCGCCAGCAGCATATCGGCAAACTTGCCAAAAACATGCGGGCGGACAGCCTCACGCTCCAGCGCGCCTGCGGTAGCCCGCGCGATCTGGCCTTTCTGCACGGAAACGCAAAAATGGTTCGACCAGAACAATGCCAGCCGTTCACCAAAGCCGATCTCCGGCTCTCCCGCCTTGCGCATACGGGCAAGCGCTTCGTTGCGATAGATGATCTGCTCAATTTGCGGATTCTGCTGACGGGCCTGTCTGGAAGCCTGACCCGCCGGGGCGGCAGCGGGGGCTCCCGGTTGCATCGGATTGCTTTCAGCCTCCATCATCACACCGGGTGAACCGTCCCCAGCTGAGCGCAAGCGACCACGCGCGGCCTGCATCTCGCGAGAGGCATCACGGTCGGTTTCGCGGACAAGGCGCACAATCTTCTGCTCCTCGAAATGCTGCGCCAGTGCTGCCTGCGTGGTGAGAAGTTGCGGATCATCGATGAGGAGTTTCGCTCCATCCCCGATCTCGTGCCTGAGCGCAGCACGGGGATCTTTCGCAACATCTGCGGTCATTCCGCCTGGCTTCGCGCCAAGGCCAAAACGCTGGAATGCCATCATGGCGCGGTTGGCATCGTCTCTGGATAAGGCCAAAAGGCTCTCCATCTGCTGCGCGCATCATGAAAGCATCATCAACGCGCGATCATATGATCAGATGATCTCTTACAATGGCGTGAACTGACCATGAAACTTTGGACAGAATGCGACGGGAGGCTTTTGTTTGAAGGCTGCAGGCGATAATCGTGTCATTCCCGACGGCCTACAGGACCGAGTGGGAATCCATCTTTACTGCAAAGCTTGCAAATCCTGGATTCCCGCTCCTGCGTTACGCTTCGGTCGGGAATGACAAGAGAAAGATTGATCCCTGTCATCAATGATCGTGTCTTGACCTTGCCATGGTGAAGGCGCATCTCCCCGCGTCCTGACTCATGATTGGCTTATGTTCCGATTTTTTGAAAATCTGATCAATCCAGTGGCGACGCCTGAGGGCGTGACACCGCCAGCGGGGACGCTTGCCTTTTACTGGCACTTCGTTCGCCAGCATAAGTCCCTTTTTGCTTGCCTTGTGCTGATTCAGTTCCTGCTCGCAAGCTTTGACGCGGCCTTGCCTGTCTTTGTCGGCGTCATTGTCAATCAGTTGTCAACCGCCAGTCCCGCCACCTTCTTTGCCGATAACGGGCTGGTGCTGAGCGTGATGGCCGTCGTGGTGCTGGTGCTGCGCCCGCTCACCCTTTCCGTGCAATTCCTGATCTCGCAACAGGCACTGGCACCGGGCTTTTCCAGCATGGTGCGCTGGCAGAGCCACTGGCATGTCGTGCGCCAGTCCTGGCCCTTCTTTCAGGCAGATTTCGCTGGCCGCATTGCCAACAAGGTAATGCAGGTCGGCTATTCACTGCGTTCGAGCACGACGACGGTTGTCAATATCGTGCTCTACATCACGATCTATGGCTTCAGCACATTGGCCATTCTGCTGACGCAGGACTGGCGGCTGGCCATCCCGATGGTGATCTGGCTTGGCGCTTACGCCGTGCTGCTCAAGCTGTTTGTGCCAAGGATCGGCGAAACTGCCAAGGCGATGTCGGAAAGCCGTTCCATGCTGACGGGGCGGATTGTCGACAGCTACACCAATATTCTCACGGTCAAGCTCTTTGCCAAGGCGGCGGATGAAGACGCCTTCGTGCGCGAGGCCTTGCTCACCCATACCGCCCTGTCGCAGAAGCAGGGCCGCATGGTGACAGGCTTCATCATGGGCCTGGCGACGCTGAATGCACTGCTTATCGCATCCATTTCCGGCATTGCGATGCTACTGTGGTCGCAAGGCGCAATCAGCATCGGCGTTGTGGCAACGGCAATTCCTTTCGCCTTGCAGCTTGCCGGCATGGCAGGCTGGCTCGGCTGGGAGCTGATGGAAATCTTCGAGCAGATCGGCGTGACGGAAGAAAGCATGGGCGTCATCGCGCAGCCCATCGCCATTACCGACAGACCGGATGCTGGCGAGCTTGCCGTGCCGATGGGCGAAATCCGCTTCGAGAATGCAAGCTTCGGCTATGGCCGCGATGTATCCGTGATCGATGACCTCACGCTCACCATCAGGCCGGGCGAGAAGATCGGCCTCATCGGGCGCTCGGGTGCCGGCAAATCTACGCTGGTCAACCTGCTGCTGCGGTTCTTCGATCTTGAGAAGGGTCGCATCCTGATCGATGGTCAGGACATCGCCGGGGTGACGCAGGAATCCCTGCGTGCGCAGATCGCCATGGTGACGCAGGATACCTCGCTGTTGCATCGCTCTGTTGCCGAGAATATCCGCTATGGCCGCCGTTCGGCCAGCCATGGCGAGATCGAGGCGGCAGCACGCCAGGCGCATGCCCATGCTTTCATCCTGGCGCTGGAGGACTGGAAGGGCCGCAAAGGCTATGACGCGCATGTCGGCGAGCGCGGCGTGAAGCTGTCGGGTGGCCAGCGCCAGCGCGTGGCCATCGCCCGGGTGATTCTGAAGAACGCGCCCATTCTGGTGCTGGATGAGGCGACCTCCGCGCTCGATAGCGAGGTCGAGGGTGCCATTCAGGAACAGCTCACGGGCCTCATGCAGGGCAAGACGGTGATCGCCATCGCGCATCGTCTCTCCACCATTGCGCGCATGGACCGGCTGATCGTACTCGATCACGGCACGATCATCGAACAGGGCACGCATGCGGAACTGATCGCGGCGAACGGGCATTATGCCGAGCTTTGGGCGCGGCAATCCGGCGGGTTCATTGTGCAGCCTAAAAAGCAGGAGCTGCGCGACGCGGCAGAGTGATGCCAAAGGGCATCACGATTGACCGTTTGAGCGCTCTCTCATCCTTTCCCCTTGCGGGGAAGGTGGTGCGGCGCAGCCGTGCCGGAAGGGGGTCGCACTACCCTCTGCAGAGAAGCGAAGTGCTACTTCCTTCCGACCCTTCGCTCACGCTTCGGGCCACCCTCCCCGCAAGGGGGAGGGATGGGGGCTTATGCGCCATCGGTGAATCGCTGTGCCCTCTGGTATCAGCCTTATTCGCTCTTCAGCGCTCTGAGCACCAGGCCCACACCCGCTGCCGTCATGCCGATCATCATCAGTGTGTTGAACAGGCTGGTCGGCTGGAAATAGATGTTAAGGTTCATCAGAATGCCAGCGGCAATGATGAGCACGCCGAGAAACAGCAGGGTGAATCCCGCTTTGGATTGGCTCTCGAAAAACAGCAGGCCGATCCCAAGGATGAACGGGATTAGCGACAAGCCAAAGGCGTTGTATCCGCCAAGCGACCAATAGCCTGATTGCACCGTCACCTGCTGGGTAAGGAGATAGGCACCAACGGTGGCAAGCCCGAGACCAATGAAAAACTGCGGCACGCCGCCCGGTGATCCACCCGCACCGATCATGACAGTAACCCCCGATGCGCCAGATTGCGCATCAACGCCCCTGCCCCAAAAGTCCATGGTGCGCAATCCTGGGAATAGCGGATACGGTTGACAAGGCTGCCCAGCATATCGGAGCGGATGGTGACGATATCACCGATTTTGTGGGTGAAGCCCTGGCCCTTCTCGCCCCTGTCCTTGATTGGCGCGAACATGGTGCCGCAATAGAGCACCGCACCATCCGGGTATTGATGATGCGGGCCCAGGAGCTGACCCGCAAGTTCGACAGGATCACGGGCGATCATCGCCATGTTCGAATGGCCTTCCAGTACGAAGCCATCCTCGCCCTCGACCCGGAGCGAAACCTCCATGCGCCTGACATCATCAAGCGTGAAGCTTTGATCGAAGAACCTGATGAACGGGCCAATCGCTGCGGCAGCATTGTTGTCCTTGGCTTTGCCCAGAAGCAGCGCGGAACGGCCCTCCACATCCCTCAGATTGACATCATTGCCGAGCGTTACACCACAGATCCGGCCAGTGGATGCAACCACCAGCACCACTTCCGGCTCCGGATTGTTCCATGTCGACATGCGGTGAATGCCGGCGTCAGCGCCGGTTCCCACCGCTGCCATAGGCGGGGCTTTGGTGAAAATTTCCGCATCGGGCCCGATGCCGACTTCGAGATACTGGCTCCAGGCACCGGCCTTGATCAGCGCTTGCTTGAGCGCCATGGCTTCCGGTGAACCCGGCTTCAGTTTGTGCAGATCGCCGCCCACGAGCTGGTTGATTTCCGCCCTGACAGCATGCGCGGCCATGGCATCTCCCCGCGCTTTCTCCTCGATCACACGCTCGATCATCGAGACGGGAAAGGTCACGCCTGCCGCTTTCACAGCCTGAAGATCAACGGGTGCCAGCAACCACGGTTCTTGCGCATCGCGCAACGCCTCAACGGAATTTGCGAGGATAGCATCCAGCGCACCGACGCGCTCCCCTTCGACCGCCTTCAATGCCCTTGCAGGATCGCTCTGCTCACAAAGATCGCGCATCGTCGGAAAATGCCGGGAGACATCGAAAACGGCATCGTCGCGGATGACGACGACGGATGGCCCTGCAACGGCAGGTCGCCAGATACGGCCAGCGAGCGTTCCGGTGTAGGCATCAGCGGGAAGCGTCGTTTCGGGGAACAGATTCATGGATGAGCCCTTGTTTGATCGTACTCTATCGATGTACTTATAATGGTATCAAGATGAGACTTTTCTTCTCCCCTTGCGGGAGAAGGTGGCCTTTGCATCTGCAAAGGTCGGATGAGGGGTCTCGCGAAGCGAACCTTGCAGCATTCGGCTTTGATGATGGTGTGAAATGATTCCTTCGGAATTCCCCTCATCCGGTTGCCTCCGGCAAGCACCTTCTCCCGCAAGGGTAGAAGGAGAACAGAGAAAATCCAAATGAACATCCACAGCCCAGCAAACGGTCGCCATCTGCGCCTTCATCCCGCCGATAATGTCATTGTCGCGGTTGACCCTCTTGAAGCCGGCCGCGCCGTTGAAAATGTCAAAGTGGCGGCGCGCATTCCCCGTGGCCATAAAATGGCAACGGCCAAGCTTGCCAAGGGCGAGGCCATAATCAAATACGGCCAGATCATCGGTTTTGCGCATGTGGATATTGCGCCGGGTCAACATGTGCACAGCCATAATTGTACGTTCGCGGCATTCGAACGCGACTATGATCATGCGGCCGATGCGAGGCCTGAGGATATCCTGCCTGTTGCCCGGCAGGCGACTTTCGAGGGCTATCGCCGCAAGACAGGCCGCGCGGGCACCCGCAACTATATCGGCATCCTCACCTCGGTGAATTGCTCGGCCTCTGTGGCGAAGTTCATGGCGGAGGAGATCAATCGCTCTGGCCTTCTCGCGGATTATCCCAATATTGATGGCGTCATACCGCTCGTGCATGGCGGCGGCTGTGCTCTCGATGTGAACGGCGAGGGCTATGAAGTCCTCAAGCGCACCCAATGGGGCTATGCCACCAACCCCAACATGGGCGGCGTGGTGATGGTGGGCCTGGGGTGCGAGGGCTTCCAGATCGGTCGCTGGAAAGAGGCCTACAATGTGGGCGAGAGCGAGACTTTCCGCACTATGACCATCCAGGAGATCGGCGGCACGAAGAAGACGATCATGGCCGGTGTCGAGGCGATCAAGGCGATGCTTCCTGTCGTCAACGCGGCGCAGCGCGAGACCATGCCAGCGTCCGAGCTTTGCCTGGCGCTGCAATGCGGCGGCTCGGACGGCTATTCCGGCATCACCGCCAATCCGGCTTTGGGTGCTGCTGTCGATCTTCTGGTGCAGCACGGCGGCACGGCGATCCTCTCCGAGACGCCAGAGATCTATGGCGCCGAACATCTGCTGACACGGCGCGCCGCAACCCGCGAGATTGGAGAAAAACTCGTCTCCATCATCGCCTGGTGGGAAGACTATACGGCACGCAACAAGATGAGCATGGACAATAACCCCTCCCCCGGCAACAAGCTGGGCGGCTTGACGACCATCCTCGAAAAATCACTGGGTGCTGCCATGAAGGGCGGCTCCACGACCTTGCGGGGTGTCTACCATTATGCCGAACCCGTCACGGCGCGCGGCTTCGTCTATATGGATACGCCGGGCTATGATCCCGTCGCTGCCACGGGCCAGGTCGCAGGCGGGGCCAATGTGCTGGCCTTCACCACCGGGCGTGGCTCCGCCTATGGCTGCAAGCCAACGCCCTCGTTCAAGCTTGCGACCAACACACCGATGTACCAGCACATGATCGACGACATGGATATCAATTGCGGCGATGTGCTGGACGGAACCAGCCTTGGGAACAAGGGTCGCGAGATTTTCGAGCTGATGCTCCGGATCGCATCGGGTGAGCGCACCAAATCCGAGGTGATGGGCTATGGCGATGTGGAATTCGTGCCGTGGCAGATCGGCGCGACGATGTGAGGGTGACGGGTGCGTGCTCTAGAGCATGACGTTATTAGACGGAACCACTGCGACGCAGATTTGGTCCGGTTTTCCGAAGGGCGACGAAATCGATCTGGTTGATCGAC
>JANNRX010000371.1:0-11925 GCA_031401875.1 Hyphomicrobiales bacterium
CATGGCGGCAAAGCTGAAGGTGCGCTTGCGGCTGCTGCTGCCTATTGTCGAGAATGCGATATCGGCCAATGCCTTCCGGGCGAGCGATATCATCAAAAGCCGCAAGGGCCTCACGGTCGAGATCGGCAATACCGATGCCGAAGGGCGTCTCATCCTGGCCGATGCCCTTGCACTGGCATCGGAGGAAAGGCCGGATCTGCTGATCGATTACGCCACCCTCACGGGTGCAGCCCGTGTGGCGCTGGGGCCTGATCTGCCGCCGTTCTACAGCGATGACGAGGCCCTTGCCAGCGAGATCACGGCGGCAGGAGCTGCGGTGAATGATCCGGTCTGGCGGCTGCCACTATGGCCACCCTATGAGCGCTATCTCGATTCAAAGATCGCTGATCTGAGCAGCACTGGCTCCGGCGGCATGGCCGGTTCCGTGACAGCAGCCCTGTTTCTGAATCGCTTTGTCGAGCCGGGCATTTCCCATGCGCATTTTGATATTTATGGCTGGGTTCCTGCCGCCAGGCCGGGACGTCCGGAGGGTGGTGAGCCACAGGCGGCACGCCTGACGTTTGCGCTGGTCGAGAAGCGCTGGGGCATGTGAGTCCGAAGTTTCCCGACCCGGCAAAACCGCGTCGGGACATCTTTCAGCGCCGCTGGGTGAATTGCTCGAAGATGGATTGCAGATTGTCCTGATAGCCCTGATTCACCTGCTGTCCCGTCTGGAACATACCCTTGAGCATGTCGATACCTGCCGACATCGGATCGGGCTGCGGTGGAGGCGGGGCCTGGCGTCCGCCGCCCATCAATCCACCCAGAAGATTGCCAAGAATGCCGCCCATCAGTCCGCCGCCCATCAGTCCGCCGCCCATGGAGCTTTGCTGCTGTTGTTGCTGCTGTTGCAGACCGCCTGACATGGCCTGACCAAAGATATTGCCGAGCCCGCCCTGCATGGCTTGTCCCATCAGGCCGCCAAGGCCGTTGCCCATTGCTCCCTTGAACATGCCACCCATGACCATGCTGGCGATGACAGGCAGCATCTGCTTCAGGATGGAATCACTCACACCACTCATGGCGGATGCCTGCGCAGCCACAGCCCGCGACATATCCTTGCTGCCGAACAATTGACCGAGCACATCATTGCCCTGCTCGACAGCATTGTCCGGGATGCCGTCGCCATCGGCATCATACGCTGCCGCATGCTGGCCACCGCCAAACATCTGCATCAGATTCTGAAGGCCATCGACGCTTTGGGCCTGCTGTTGCATGCCCATGGAGAGTGCCGGCAGCAAAGCCTCGACGGCGCTCTGCGCCTGTTCCGGCGCAAGACCGAACTGGCGGGCCATATTTTGCATGGCGTTGCCACCTTGCGCCTGCATCATCATCTCGATCATATTGTTCATGGCGCTTGGTCTTTCCTGTTCTCAGTCGTTCTAAACTGAATCTGTCGAAGAACCGGGCATTTGTCCATGCCGAAATCAAGGCTCGTTCTTGCGCATCCTTTGTTCCAGAATCGAGATTGTCCGCATGGCAAAAAGGGACGCGAAGGTGCCGAAGACCACCACACCAAGCGTCATGCCTGCCAAGGCACCATTATAGCCGTGATAGTGCGCCCCGATCCAGGCAAAAGGAATAGTGCCCAATGTTGCACGGCCCCAGTTGAACATCGTCGAATACAGCGGAAAGCCGAGATTGTTGAAGGCGGCGTTGGCGGTGAACAGCAGTCCCGTGAAGAACCACATCGGCCCACTGATCCAGCAGAAGAAAAGCACGCCGTCCGCCGCCGCGCCGCTGAGGGCAAAAAGCGTGACGATCATGTTGCGGCCAAGCACAAGGATGATCCACGCCACCAGCACATAAATGGCCGAGAACAGGAAACTGTCACGCATGGTTTTGCGCATGCGGTGGAACATGCCCGCACCCCAGTTCTGTGCAAGGATCGGGCCCACAGCACCTGAAAGGGCAAAGAGCGCTCCGAAAGCCAGGGGCGTCAGCCGGTCGATCACCGTGTTGGCGGCAATGGCGGAGGGGCCGAAAACTGAAACGATGCGCGCGACCACGGCCAGCGAGAACGGCGTCGCCAGATTGGTCAGAATCGCCGGTCCTGCAAGGGCAAAGACAGTGGAAGCATCGTTCCTGATCTGGCGGAGCGTTGGCCGGGCCACCATATTATGAACGCGAATTGCGCCATACCAGCCGACGAGGGCAAAGACGAGGCGGGAGACGACCATGCCAAGTGCAGCACCTTCGATTCCCAGGCCAAGGCTGAAGATGAGGACAGGATCGATCACAGCCGTGACAATGCCGCCCGAGAGCGTCACATACATCGCGCGGTTGGCATCGCCCACGGCTCTGAGAATGCCTGACAAGCCCATGCCCAGCGCCATGAACACGTTGGATGGCAGCGCAATCATGAGGTAGCGCCGTGCGGCTGACTTGACCTCGCCCTCGGCACCCAGAAGACTCAGCAGGGGGTCCAGCACGGGCAGAAGAATAAGCCAGATCAATCCACCCGCAAACACCATCAGTGCAATGGATGACCCGGCGATCAGACGCGCCATCGGTTTATCTCCGGATCCAAGCCGCCGGGCGCTCAGCGCGGTTACGGCAATCATGAAGCCGATATTGATGGAAGTGAGAAAAAACATCACCACGGATGCAAAGCCGACAGCCGCAGTGAGCCCCTCGTTCTTCAGCCAGGAGACATACAGCAGGGTCAGAAAATCAACGAAGAAGATGGCGAACAATCCGACGAAAGCCGTGAAGGTCATGCGCGTCACATGGCCCATGGTTGAGCCATGAATGAAGATGGCATCAGGTTTTTTCGGCGCGGCAGGGATATCGGAAGGAACTGCTCTGTCTGTCATTATACTGCTTTTTGGTTCGATTTTTCGGCGTCATCGAGAACAGCCTGGGTTTCTGCCGAAAGTCCCTGGGACTTGCGGGTCGGTTCAGACAGCGGCGTCGGTTTCACGCTTTGCCGTACCGCCTGTTTGTGGGTCAGATCGCCACCTGATTTGATGTCGCCTTCAAACTGGAGCTTGAGCCTCTGCTGATCTCTGTCGCGGACATCCTCGAGCACATCCTGTGCTTCGCTTGCACTGCGTCCCAGAGCTTGCAGCGTCCCGCGTCCCAGGACGAGGGCTGATTCGAAGCTCTCACGCACCACGAGATCGGGTTCATGGCGCATCAGCTCAATGGCGTGACGACGGTCAAAGGCACGGATATGCAGCCTGGCCTGGGGAAATTGTGCCGTGATCACTTCCGCCATGATGAGAGCGGCTTCCTGGTTGTCGATGCAGATGCAGATCACTTCCGCCTCTCCGGCTCCCGCAGCACGCAACACATCCAGCCGCTGGCCGTCCCCGAAATAAACCTTGAACCCGAAGCCGGCTGCGCCCTCGATCATCTTGATGTCATTGTCGATGACCGTGACATCGGTGCCCGAGGTCAGCAGCATCTGGTTGACGACCTGGCCGAAGCGACCAAAGCCAATGACGAGCGCGCGGCCTCCGGCACCGTTGAAATCCTCCTCAACGCGTGGACTTGAAAGATTTTTCTTCCTTTCAAGCCATTGTACCAGGGTATCGATCGCCTTCGAGACCAGAGGGCCGAGCAGCATGGAGAAGGCCGCGACGGCCATGAACAGCTTCTGGTCTTGCCCCGAAAGGATGCCGAGCGTTACCGCCAGTGGCAGGATGACGAAGGAAAATTCTCCCGCCGGCGTCAACAGGCTGGCTGCTCTGAGATAGGATGTTGCAGGCGCTTTCTCACTGGCACCGAGAGCGACGCAGATCAGAAATTTGACCAGGATCAGCCCGAACGTCATCGCCATGACAAGCCCAAGATTATTCCTGACGTAGGAAAGATCGATCAGCATGCCCACCGACATGAAGAACAGGCCAAGCAGGAGGCCTCGAAAAGGTTCTATATTGGCCTCAAGCTCATGCCGGAAATTTGATTCCGCCAGCAATATGCCAGCGAGAAACGCACCAAGCGCCATCGACATGCCGACCATGCTCATGATGAGTGCCGCACCAAGCACGACCAGCAAAGCCGCGATGGTCATCATCTCGTGGCTCCGCAGCCTTGCCAGTGCCCGGAACATGGGATTGAGCAGATAGCGCCCGGCCAGGATGATCGCGATAAGGGCAACCACAGCCTTTGCAGCCGCCAGCGCCTTGCTGGCGATATCTCCGCCGGAATCACCGCTCGCAGCAAGCAGCGGCACCAGCGCCAGAATCGGAACAATGGAAATATCCTGAAACAGCAGGATGGCAAAAACCTTCTTGCCATAGATATGCTGCATGTGACCGCGCTCTTGCAGAATTTGTAGTGCGATGGACGTCGCCGAGAGTGCGAGTGCCAGTCCCACTGTCAAGGCGGCATTCCAGGTGAGGCCGAAAACGATCAGCAGGCCCATGAACACAAGCGCTGTCGGAATCATTTGCAGGCTTCCCAGCCAGAGGATATCCCGCCGCATTCTGATCAGTTGCGAGACTTTCAGTTCCAGTCCGATGACGAAGAGGAACATCACCACGCCGACTTCCGCGATGCTGAACAACGTGGCGGAATCGGTGAAATATGCCAGTCCTGATGGGCCAATGACAATTCCGGCCACGAGATAACCAAGAATCGCCGAGAGGCCAGCATAGCGGAAGGCAGACACAGCAATGGTGGCCGCGCCAAGGAACACGACGGCTTGCTGGATCAGCTCAGGACTATGGGCAGCATCGGCCATGCTTGAATACTCGCTAAGGGGATGAGACCATTGCAGGTGGATGCGTCGTCAGCCTCAGGTTCCACACGAGATAGTGCGGATCAGCTGAGATTGCGAGAGATTTAGCATCATCAGACCTCTTGACGAGTCCGGGTCAAGCCTGCACATCGGGCACATGAATGACAGCGCCATAAAGCCGCCGCTCCTGATCAAGCTTTGCGCTCCGCGTGGCTTCTGCGCCGGCGTTGTGCGCGCCATCGATGTCGTTGAACTGGCTCTGAAACGGTACGGCGCGCCGGTCTATGTGCGCCATGAGATCGTGCATAACAAATATGTGGTGGAGGATCTGAAGGCGAAAGGCGCAGTCTTCGTCAAGGAACTGCACGAGATCCCCGATACATCCGCGCCGGTGATTTTCTCTGCCCATGGTGTGGCTAAATCTGTTCCGGCCGAAGCTGACAGGCGCAAGCTGTTCTCGATTGATGCGACCTGTCCTCTGGTGACCAAGGTTCACCGCGAGGCCGATATTCATCACAGGCGCGGCCGTGCACTGATCATGATTGGCCATGCCGGTCACCCGGAAGTGGAGGGTACCAAAGGCCAGTTACCGGAAGGTGCCGTGACGCTTGTCGAGACGATTGCCGATGTTGAAGCCCTGGTTCCCAGTGATCCCACCAATCTTGCTTTTATCACACAAACCACGCTTTCAGTGGATGATACCGCGGAGATTGTAGCGGTGCTGAAAGCGAGGTTTCCAGCTATCGTCGGGCCGCATAAGGAAGATATCTGCTACGCCACCACTAACCGTCAGGAGGCGGTGAAGAATGTTGCCCCCTTCGTCGACGCAATGATCGTTGTGGGGTCACCCAATTCATCGAATTCGCAGAGGTTGCGTGAAGTCGCCGACAGGGCGGGCTGCCCGCTGGCAAGGCTTATTTTGCGAGCCGACGATATTGACTGGGGCCTTTTTGGGTCGATACAAACTCTTGCGATCACGGCTGGAGCCTCTGCGCCAGAAGTGCTTGTGGAGGAGATTATTGACGCTTTCGCGGCGCGCTACACGGTCAAGGTTGAAACCGTCTTCACGATGGATGAAAATGTGTTCTTCCCGCTGCCAAGGCCACTGCGCGAGGCTTCTGTCTGATGGCGGTCTACACGGACGTGCCGGATGATGCGCTGCAAGCTTTCATCGGAGAGTATGATATCGGCGGCCTTGTTTCCTGCAAAGGGATCGCCGAGGGTGTCGAAAATTCAAATTATCTGCTGCAGACCGATGCGGGTCGTTTCATTCTAACGCTCTACGAAAAGCGTGTGAACGAGGCTGATCTACCATTTTTTCTGGCCCTGATGACGCATCTTTACGGTGAGGGGGTCAGCACCCCCCTGCCGGTCAAGGCGCGGGACGGCCAAGCCTTGCGGACGCTTGCCGGGCGGCCTGCGGTGCTGGTGACTTTTCTCGATGGCATTTCAGCCCGTAAACCTGGCGTGGAGCAATGTGGCCAGTTGGGCGAGGCCATGGCCAGGCTACATCACGCAGGGCAAGGTTTCAGAAGCCATACCCGTATCAACGCACTGGGTCCGCAGGGATGGCGGCCGCTGCTTGAGCGCTCCGGGCCTGCTGCGAATTCAGTGCAGGCCGGGCTCTATGGTTTCGCAGATGAAGAGCTGCTTTTTCTCGAAAGCCATTGGCCGAAGAACCTGCCAGCAGGAATCATCCATGCGGATTTGTTTCCGGACAATGTCTTTTTTCTGAAAGGTGAACTTTCAGGCATTATCGATCTTTATTTTGCCTGCAATGACATGCTGGCTTATGATCTGGCGATTGCCCTCAATGCCTGGTGTTTCGAGATCGATTATGCTTTTAACCAGACCAAGGGCCGGGCCCTGATTGCAGGATACGAACGGGTTCGCAAGCTGGAGAATGCAGAGATCGCGGCACTCCCCGTGCTCTGCCGGGGCGCATCAATCCGGTTCATGCTGACGCGCCTTTATGACTGGCTGAACGTCCCGTCGGGTGCCCTCGTCAGGCCCCATGATCCGATGGCCTATTACCGACGGCTTCGCACCCACCAGCGGGTGGAGAGCCCGGCTGAATATGGCGTGACATCATGAGACAACATTCATGAGTGGGGTGCAAATCTGGACAGACGGTGCCTGCTCCGGCAATCCTGGTCCCGGCGGCTGGGGTGTCATTCTGGTTTCGGGCGAACATCGCAAGGAATTGTTCGGAGGCGAGTCCGACACCACCAACAACCGCATGGAACTGATGGCCGCTATTTCAGCGCTGGAGAGCCTCAGGAAACCCTGCGCTGTCACGCTGCACATCGACAGTCAGTACGTCCGTCAGGGCATCACGCAATGGATCCACGGCTGGAAAAAGAATGGCTGGAAAACAGCCGACAAGAAGCCTGTCAAGAACACCGAGCTCTGGCTGCGCCTTGATGAGGCCGCCAGACGGCATCAGATCGACTGGCAATGGGTCAAGGGCCATTCCGGCGATCCGATGAACGAACGCGCGGATGAACTGGCACGCGAAGGCGTGAAGGCCGCGCGGGGATAGGGCGCATTCACCCCGGCCAGTATTGATACAGCCATGTCTCGGTCAGTACTGTGTTGCCAGCCTTGAGCAAGCAGCGCATCTCTACGGGATCGCCGCCATCCGCCTTCAAGTCGAACTGCGCGCGCCAGTGGCCGGGAACATCATTCGGAACCGCCTCCACGAGAATGTTAGAGAAAGCGCCGCGCGAGGCCCACAGCACCGCTTCTGGCTTGACGCCGAAGGGAACGCTCTCCAGCGGGCCCCCTTTGAACTCCAGCATGAATTTGCGCACACCCTGTGGCCGCACAGTGCCGGGCTGCCCGCCATTGCCGAGCCGTGTCGCCACACAACGCGCTTGCGGCGTGGGATAGGGTTCATCTGCCTGCCAATGCAGCCGATAGGCGAAGCGAAGCTCCTCACCCGCTTTGACCGGGCGTTCGGGAATCCAGGCCGCGACGATGTTGTCGTGAATTTCATCATCGGTTGGAATCTCGATCAGTTGCACGGTGCCCTTGCCCCATGGTCCAAGGGGCTCCACCCAGAGCGAGGGGCGGCGTTCGTAGAAGACGCCATCCTGATAATGGTCAAACAGCCGGTCCCGTTGCAGCAGCCCGAAGCCCTTGGGGTTGTCGTCGCGAAAAGAAGACGCGATGGTGCGGCCCGGATTGTTGAGCGGTCGCCAGAGTCTTTCGCCCGAGCCTGTCCAGATGCCAAGCCCATCCGAATCGTGCACCTCGGGCCGCCAGTCGACCGCCGTCGGTTTGACAGTCTCGGAATACCAGAACATCGAGGTGAGCGGGGCCACTCCGAAACGCTCGATATCCTTGCGGATGAAGAGCCGCTTCTCGATCTCCATGGTGACGGATTTGCCGCGTGTCATGGTGATCTTGTAGGCCCCTGTCAGCGAAGGCCCATCGAGAAGGCAATAGACGGTAACACTGTCTCCAGTACCGCTTTCCAGCCATATCTGGGTGAAATCCGGAAATTCCTCAGCTTTGCCGCCGATTGCTGCGTCAATCATGATGCCGCGTGCGGAAAGGCCATACTGGAATTCATCGCCGATGGCGCGAAAATAGGATGCTCCCAGGAATGCCACCCAGTCATTCTGTTGCCAGGGCAGATCCTTGCCTTTCCAGCCCTTGCCGCCTTCGATCGCCTCCTGAAAGCGGAAGCCTGCGAACCCTGCTCCCTTTGGCAATTGGTGGGCGGGGGAATCAGGCGGCATCTCGAAATAATCTTCCCGGTAGAGGATTTCGCGCGCCTGGTCGCCCGAGAGCACATGAATCCGCTGGGGTTTTTTGAAATAGCGACCGAGATGAAAGAAAGTGACCGCGAAGCGTGCCTTTTGCAGGTCGGGCAGTGCCGTGCTGAACGGTGCAAGAGCAGTCTTGAAGCGGATCTTGCCATGGGCGTCGTAGTCGATCTGTTCCAGGATTTCTGGCGAGGGTGTCACTGGCGGGGCATAGGGCTTTGCGGCAAGCGCTTTCGCGCTGACAACCAGTCGGTCAAACGAGAATGCCTGTACGGGACCAAACTCCAGTCCGCGTGTTTGTGCTTGCAAGGGCGCAAATCCCGCTGTGGCCGCCGCAGCAAATGCAAGGATGTGCCGACGAGAGAGCGGCTTTAGTTTCTGCGTCAAGGGTTACTCCCCGTATGAACTGTCTGGATAATGGACATGGGGCGGGCATCAGCATGAACCGTAGTACTCGTTACTGCCATACGCGCCGGAGTATCAGGGCTCTTGAAAAAAAGGGGTTAGCGTGTCGTCAATTCGCCAACACGTGTCACCGTCGGCGATTTTGTGCGCAAGGAATCGATTCTTTCTTTCTCACGTTTGAAAGCGGTCAGCACACGGCCATCAAGCTCTCGTCCCCGCGGAATCCTGATGCGCAAGGGGTCCACGTAGCGATCATTGACAATCACCTCATAATGCAGATGCGGTCCGGTGGAGAGGCCGGTATTGCCAACATAACCGATGATTGCTCCCTGACGCACGCGGGCTCCCGGCTGGATGTTCCGGGCAAAGTTCGACAGGTGATTGTAGGTGGTTACATAGCCATTGGCATGCTGGATTTCGATCCGTCGTCCATAGCCAGAATCCCATCCCGCGTTGATGATCGTGCCATTGCCAGCCGCAACGATCGGTGTGCCGATGCGGTTTGCATAATCAACACCCGTATGCATTTTTGAATAGCCCAGAATGGGGTGCCGGCGCATACCGAAACCAGAGCGTAATTGTGCCTCTGCGATGGGTTTGCGCATGAGGAACTTCTTGGCCGAGCGGCCGTTCTCGTCAAAATAATCCACTGAACTGTCGTCAGGATTGGTGAAGCGATAATAGCGCTTGGTATCGCCTGCGGCTGTGAGCGCGGCAAAAAGGATTTCGCGACCGTCACTGTCTTCGTCCTCGGTAAAGAAGATATCGATGGAATCACCCCCTGAAACGGGGCGCAGGAAATCCGTATCGCTGTCAGAAGAGACAATCCTGATCAGTTCATCAATCAAGGGCTTGGGAACATCATTCTTCAGCGCCGTTTCGTAGATGCTGTTGTAAAGTGCCAGACCTGTGCGGTTTTCGCTGTCATCATCATCGTCATCGGCCTGCCCCGGAGCAGAGGAAGGAGGTGCCACGGAAACAAACTGATCCTTGTCATTCAAGGCGGCTATCCCTTCGATCTGCTCGTCTCCATGGATGGAAACGCGCACGATCTGGCGAGGGGCACCGGGCTGCATGGACGCGAGAAGCAGCCGTAATCTCTGGTTTTCCTGGAGAGGCTTGTCCTTGAGGACGGCGCTGATGGCACGGGCCTGTTGCGCAGTGCCGCCATTGGCCCGGATCGCCTGTTCCAGCGTCATGCCGCGGGTTGCAGTGACGACCTTCTCCTCAATCGCTTCCTGGGCCTGTGCAGCTTCAATCTTGGGGATAAGCGTTACATTCTCTTCAACCATCCGCACTTCGATGTTGGAGAAAGGCGAGCTTGCGGGGGCAAATCCGAGCGATGTCACGGATGCGATGGGCGATTGCATGGTACGCGCAAGAAGCATTTGGGGTGGAATGGCAGACGTGACCTGTCGACGGGGTACTGCACCTGCTTCTTTCACCTGTGCCGCCACTTCAGCCTCGCTGAGACTGCTGGTGGCGAAATCCGCATTGAAACTGGCGAGCTCGGTTGTCACCATCGAGACTTCAGCCGCGGGGTCATCTGCAGCTTGCAGCGGTGAGGCCTCGAAGCCTTTGTCCGACCCCGCATCCGTCAGCAGCTTGAGGGGATTAAACGGAGGTATCTCATCCTGATAGGCGCCTCCGACAAGAAGGAGTGGGGCCGCGAGCCTTGCGAATGATTTCACCTTGATCACTTCGCGGTCACCAGCACGGATGGTCGTTGGCGTCTTGAAGGTTTGCTTGGCTGTGGTCAGATCAATGCTCCGGATTAGCCTGTCACCCTTGCGTGCGGAGACCAGCGGGCCCGACGGTTGCGCGCCTGTCCTTTGGGCATTCACGAGCAAGGGGCGTTGGGCCGCATTTCTTTCATGGTCCTGAACACCGACAACAGTCGCCGCCATTAATCCGGCGCCAGAAAGCCCCGCGAGCACGGTTGCGGCAAGCCAGCGTGTGCTGACACGACGACGATCATCCATGGCGTGCCTGCCGCCCGCAGCGTCAAGGGGGGGCTCGAAGCCAAGATCAATGCTGTCCGGGGCGTTCTCGTTGCGTCTCAATCGAAGTCCCGTTCTCTTGCCCCCGAAGCCCGCGCTTCGATCTCCTCTTTAGCGGCTCCTTGTTTCATCAACAAGCATAGCCGGAGAATTGCTGGCGTCGGCATAGATTAAGGCTCAATTGTGACGATATAGCCCAAAAAAGGCGTCTACAGAGGAGTGCCGTCATTTTTCCTGGAATGGCGAACTGGTATTCTAAGCAAAAAAATCAGAAAAAACGAAAAACCGTGTTGACAGTTTTGGGAACTGGGGGCATACAGCGCTCCACGTTGCGGCGCCGCACTGCGGAGCCCCTGAGCGGCATCTTCTCTACTTTTAGAGTTGAGTTCATAACCCGGGTCACTTCGGGACAATGACGCGTCGTACAGCTGCTGTTTGACAGGTTTAAGACAAGAAAGAGAAACGTGGACAGCGGAGTCCTTGCGGACCGTCCTAACGGATGGTCAATGAGACTTCGACGGTTCAATGTTTCTAAAAGTGAGTGTACATACGCTCGATTGTCGCAAGGCAATCGAAGTGCACTCCGTCAATGAACATTGTGATCAGTCGGAATTAAAATCTCAATATACAACTTGAGAGTTTGATCCTGGCTCAGAACGAACGCTGGCGGCAGGCTTAACACATGCAAGTCGAACGCCCCGCAAGGGGAGTGGCAGACGGGTGAGTAACACGTGGGAACGTCCCCTTCGGTTCGGAATAACTCAGGGAAACTTGAGCTAATACCGAATACGTCCGAGAGGAGAAAGATTTATCGCCGAGGGATCGGCCCGCGTCTGATTAGCTAGTTGGTGAGGTAATGGCTCACCAAGGCGACGATCAGTAGCTGGTCTGAGAGGATGATCAGCCACACTGGGACTGAGACACGGCCCAGACTCCTACGGGAGGCAGCAGTGGGGAATATTGGACAATGGGCGAAAGCCTGATCCAGCCATGCCGCGTGAGTGATGAAGGCCTTAGGGTT
>JANNRX010000372.1:0-2858 GCA_031401875.1 Hyphomicrobiales bacterium
AAGATCGGCGAAGGTGCGGCCATCTCCACAGCGATGATCCCGTTCCTTCTGGCGGCAATCATGGTGTCCTGGTTCGGACTCCAGAGTAAGAAATGGCAGCAGGGAGGCTCCGATGCGTGATCAGCAACCCCGTGGGCTGCCATTTCAATCTTGCCTGGCACGAATGCGGCAGGCCGCAAGCGCGCAGTGGCAGCAGGGAGGGAGCGACTCATGACAGACGCAACGCTGAAGGCCCCGGCGATCACCCATGGCACCGATGCCTCCGATGGCATGAGCTATCTGAACACGCTGCCGCGCCGGGTTGTCACGGTCTACATCCCGCTGTTCATCATCATGCTGATCCTGATCTTTCCGTTTTACTGGATGGGCGTGACCGCCGTGAAACCGAAGGAGCAGCTGCTCGATCTCAACACCTACAGCCCGTATTACACGCTGACGCCCACCTTCGAGCACATCTACGCGCTGGTGTTCCAGACCGACTATCCGCGCTGGTTGTGGAACACCATGTTCATAGCGGTTTCAGCAACGATCCTGTCGCTGATCGCCTCCACTTTTGCGGCCTATGCGATCACGCGTATCCGCTTCAAGGGCGCGCATGCATTGGGTGGCATCATCTTTCTGGCCTATCTGGTGCCGCCGTCGATCCTGTTCATTCCGCTGGCGACGGTGATCTATCAATATGGCCTGTTCGACACTCCGTTCGCACTGATTCTGACCTATCCCACCATCCTGATTCCGTTCTCGACCTGGCTGTTGATGGGCTATTTCAAGACCATTCCCTATGAGCTGGAGGAATGCGCCCTGATGGATGGCGCGTCGCGCTGGGATATCCTGGTCAAGATCATCCTGCCGCTGGCGATTCCGGGCCTGATCTCGGCCGGTATTTTCTGCCTGACGCTGTGCTGGAACGAGTTCATCTACGCTCTCACCTTCATCAATACGCAGTCGCAAAAGACGGTGCCGGTGGCCATCGTCACAGCCTTTACCGATGGCGACCAGTATCGTTGGGGTTCGCTGATGGCAGGCGCGCTGGTGGGCTCGCTGCCGCTGGTGATTCTCTACTCGTTCTTCGTCGAGCATTACGTGGCGGCGATGACGGGGGCTGTGAAGGAATAGAGCATGCTCGCTGGATCATCCAGGCTTGATGGAATTCTATATAAGTGCTATTAAAAGCACTATTAGAAACACTTCGAAGAGGTTCTCATGGCCAGCCTTGTTCTTGCCAGAATGACGGCGAGCGTCACCGAATTGAAACGGAATCCGATGGGAACCCTGGCAGCGGCAGAGGGTGAGACGATTGCAATTCTCAACCGGAACGAGCCTGCGTTTTATTGTGTGCCTGCAAAGGCCTACGAAGCCATGCTGGATCGTCTGGAGGACGCAGAGCTGAATGCACTGGCGGATGCTCGTGCTGATGAATCGGTCGTGATCGTCAGCATCGATGAATTATGAGTTGGGGTTTCTTGCTGCTGCGTTGAAGGAATGGCGCAAGCTCGACGAATCGGTCCGGCGTCACTTCAAGACGAAACTGATCGAGCGCCTGGCGGCACCGGAGGTGCCATCCGCCCGTCTGTCGGGAAGCCGCAACCGATACAAGATCAAGCTCCGCGACGCTGGCTATCGCCTGGTCTATGAGGTCAGGAACGAATGCCAGATCGTTATCGTCATTGCGGTTGGCCGACGCGACAAAGGACAGATCTACCAGTCGGCAGCACGGCGCGACATCGAGGATTGAACGTAACGCCAATGGTAGTCAGAAACAGTATGGAGATTGTTATTTGCCCGTCAAAATTCTCGCTTTCGTTGGCCTTGGTGCCATGGGCCGCCCTATGGCGCGGGCACTCCTTGCCAAGGGCCATGCGGTGCGCGGTTTCGACCTGAACCCCGCAGCACTCGCCGAATTATCCGATAACGGCGGCATTCCATGCCAGACCGCAGCCATCGCCTCTGAGGGGGCAGACGCGCTGCTGCTGATGGTGATCAACGCCGAGCAGGCCGAGCAAGTGCTGTTCGCGGATGGCGCGGCGCTGGCACTGGGGCCAGAAAAAGACGGACTCCGCAAGCTCGTGATCCTGATGGCGACATGCCCGCCTGATAAAGTGCGCGCTATCGGCGAAAAACTCGCCGCCATGGGCATCGATCTTCTGGATGCGCCGGTCTCGGGAGGTGTGGTGGGTGCTGAAAACGCCACGCTCACCATCATGGCGGGTGGACCGCAGGCGACATTCGAGCGGGCCAAGCCCCTGCTCGACGCCATGGGCGACAAGGTGCGTCATGTCGGGCTGAAACTCGGCGACGGCGCGGCCATGAAAACCGTCAACCAGTTGCTGTGCGGTGTGCATATCGCGGCAGCGGCTGAATGCATCGCGCTGGCGGAGAAACTCGGCCTCGATGGCAAGGCCGTGATCGAGATCCTCTCGCAATCCGCTGCCGGCTCCTGGATGCTCGCCAACCGTGGGCCCCGCATGGTGATGGATAATCCGCCGGTGACGTCAGCCGTCGATATCTTCGTCAAGGACATGGGCATCGTATTGGCGGCGGGTGAGGCGGCAAAGCTCGGCCTGCCGCTCGCGGCGCTGACACGGCAGATGTTCCTGCAAGCCTCCGGCATGGGCCATGGCCGGGAAGATGACAGCCAGGTCGTCAAGGTCTATCGCGGCGGATAGCTTATACAAAAAAGATCAGGATTGACCGATGGATAGTGGGCTCCTCATCCGCCTGTGGGAACCGTTGCAACAACGCTGTGCGTCCTTCGAGGCTCCTTCGCTGCGCTGCGTCGCACCTCAGGATGAGGCGCGTTGAGCTTTGCAAAACGCAGTTTTCCTCATCCTGAGGTGCGAGCGTAGCGAGCCTCGAAG
>JANNRX010000373.1:0-5193 GCA_031401875.1 Hyphomicrobiales bacterium
AGATCGGACTGAAGCTCGCCTATGAACGCAAGAAAGTCGAGATCAGGCTCGGTCTGCATCAGGCAAAGATCGAAGATGCGGCGCGTCTGCACGGCGCGCTTGATCTTGCCGCGATCAAGCGTCTGTGGAGTCAGCAGAATAACGATCGGCCATTCCCGGCAAAGGCAGAGGATTTTGCGCATTACTGGGAACGAATTGCGCCCGTAGCGCGACTATTACCGCATTACGATATCATCCAGGGCTATGCACAGGATGGTCTCTGGGCGTTGCTGATGGGTCGTGCTTATGCCGCCTATGAGCATGGTACCTTGCGTCAACTGCCCTTCGAGGATCATGCTGTCGGGCGGCTTGTGGCACTGGTCTACGGGCTTGCGGATCAGGTTTTCGTCACCAACAGCGATGTGTTGCCTTCGGTGACACGTCTCGGCCTTGAAGCGCAGCGCGTGCATTGTCTGCCCCATGCCTTTGACGAACAGAAGCTGACGGGCTGGCGTGATGCTCACCCTGCAATTACCCCGGCTTCTGACGAGGTTGTCTTTTTCAGCCCGACGCGACAGCATTGGCGCGATGCGGATATGTCACTCACCAAGGGCAATGACATCATGCTGCATGCGGCCGGTCGCCTCTGGGCATCCGGACGCCGCTTCCGGATTATCATGGTGGAATGGGGGCAGGATGTGGCGGCATCAAAGCAACTCATTCGCGAGCTTGGCCTTGATGAGGCTGTGCGCTGGGTGTCTCCCATGGGCAAGCAGGATCTCTGGCGCGCCTATTGCTCCAGTCATGCGGTTCTGGACCAGTTCATCCTGCCAGCGCTCGGGGGTGTTGGCTTTGAGACACTGGCTCTTGGATGCCGTTTGATCAGCAGGACAGACCCGCTGACGCTGGCTGGATTTTTTGGCGCTTCACCGCCTGTTCTTCCGGCTGCCAGCATAGACGACGTGGCTGCGTCGCTTGCGCGTGTCATTGATGATCCGCAGGACAATGCTGCTATTGGTCCAGCCGGGAGGGTTTGGATCGAGACGTATCATTCGGCCCGACGCATTGTTGCCATGCAGGCGCAAGCGTATCAAACGATGATCAAAGCGTAACGCCGAAACGCTTTCCCCATAGTCCGAGGTTCACCAGCCGCCACAGGCTGGCCTCGACCGGGCGGCTTCCGTCCAGCATGCCGTCACGCAAGGCACGCGCACCTGTCGCATTCATCAGATCAGGATAGCGCCTCAGACTTTCCTCAACCCCGTCATGAATAAGCCCGCGCAGCGGTCCGCGGAACCAGACCTCCTCTGGCGTGGCGAAACCCAGCTTGTCGCGGCGCTCGCGCACGGGTTCGGGCAGGACATCGGCCATGGCGCGGCGAAGAACACGCTTGGTGTCACCCCCCACGATCTTGTGGTCATTGCCCAGGCCCAGTGAAAACTCGACCAGTGGATGATCAAGAAACGGCACCCGCGCCTCAATGGAATGCGCCATCGAATTCCTGTCCTCCCAGTGCAGCAGCATCTGGAGATTGGAGGCAAAGGTCATGGCAAGGCACAGGCTTTTGATGTCGGTGGGCGAAGCAAGACCAAGCAGGCTTGTGGCAACCGTCATCGGGCCTTGCGGATTGCCATGCTGGCGCAATAGATCCGAGCCCAGCCAATCATGCTGCGCCATAGCCTGATACTGGCGACGCAAGGGCGCATCGAGCCATCCCGGCAAGAGCGGCACAAGAAAGCGTTTGATCTGCTCCGGCAGCCCCGCGCCGTGCAGCTGACGTCGTTCCAGCATGGTGCGGACCACCTGAAGCAGGCGACCCTGCCGTGCAAGCTGCGAGAGGTAGAATGGGAAAGCGTGATGGTATCCCGCCAGCTGTTCATCCGCCCCCTGACCATCCAGCATCACCTTGACGCCGACGCGCTTGGCCTCCTCGAAGACGCACCATTGGGCGAAAATCGATGTGGAACCGAAGGGCTCATCCTGATGCCAGGTGATGTCTGATGCCTTCTGAAAGACATCCTCGGCGCGTGGGTAAATAAATTGGGGCGTGGTGCCAGCATGGGCGACCACCATATCCATGAAGGGTTTTTCATCGACGCTTTTCTCGGCATAGCAGGCCGAGATGGTGTTGATGGTCTCGCCTGCAGGCATCTGCCCGGCCATCAGACAGACGATCGACGATGAATCGAGACCGCCGGACAGACACGAGCCAACAGGCACATCCGAGCGCAGATGAAGTTTTACGGCATCCGAAAGCAGGTCCTTGAAGCGCTGCGCAGCTTGCGCCTCCGGCAAGGTGATATCAACCGCCGCAACGGGGTACCAGCGCCGTATCGATGCGACAGGACGGCCATGTATCGTCTCGACGCTGACGCATTCGCCGCCGCGCAACTGCGTGACACCTTCGAAAAGCGTTTCAGACGTATGGTCCGTGATGCCATTGGCCAGAAAATCATGCACACGTGGAATATTCATGCGGCCTGTGACGCCAGGCATGCCGAGGAGCTGCTTGATCTCAGACGCAAAACCCGCGCTGCTGGCACTCATCGCCATATAGAGCGGCTTGATTCCGTAACGGTCTCGCGCGGCAAACAGGCTCTTGTCGTGCCGGTCCCAGATCAGGAAAGCGAACATGCCGCGCAGACGTTTCAGACAGGTTTCGCCCCAGAGTTGATAGGCGCGCAGCAGAACTTCTGAATCGGAATCCGAGACGAAAATTTCGCCTTTGGCGCGCATTTCCTCACGCAGTTCGATGTAATTGTAGATTTCGCCATTGAACACCAACTGATAGCGCCCGGATGCATCAGCCATGGGTTGCAGACCGGCATCCGAGACATCAATGATCGCGAGTCGGCGATGGCCAAGGGCTACCGGCCCTGCCGGGCTGTCATAGACCTCCCAGCCACGCCCGTCCGGCCCGCGATGCGCGACAAGATCGATCCGTTGCGGTTCCGGGGGCAGGCCTATGGAGCCAAACAATCCACACATTGGTTCTCAGTTCCCGTGATTGCGGATTGCTGAAAGGGTTCGCTCTGCGGCGTCACCATTGCCATAATCAGGAATGTCCGTACGCGGCTCCTGCCAGTCAGGCGTCGTCCAGAGGCGGTTCCAGCCATGTGCGATGGTCTCGACCCATTCGGTTTCATCCCGCAATGTGATGCAGGGGCGACGGGCGAAATAGGCTTCCTTTTGCAGGCCGCCAGAATCCGTCATCACCAGTGCGCAGCCATCCAGCAGGCGCGCCATGTCAATATAGCCAACTGGATCGATGATGCGGATGGCTCCCGTCGCGAGTCCACCGCTCTGGAGTGCCTGTCGCGTGCGGGGATGGATGGGAAGCACTACCGGCCTGCCTTCGGCCTCACGCATCAGGGTCTCGACAATAGCTTTGAGACGCGCAGGGTCATCGGTGTTTTCAGCACGATGCACGGTGGCCAGAACAAAGCCGCCAGCGACAAGTCCCAGCGTATCCATGATGTGCGAATCCTTCCGCGCCCGCGCCATCGCGTGGATCATGGCATCATGCATGACATCGCCGACATGATGCACGCCCGAAGTGATTCCTTCCGCCGCCAGATTGGCAACCCCTGTCTGCGTCGGAGTCAGCAGCAAGGTCGCGATATGGTCCGCCATGACCCGGTTGATTTCCTCGGGCATGCGCCGGTTGAAGGAGCGCAATCCGGCCTCCACATGCACGACGGGCACATGCAGCTTGGCGGCAGCCAGCGCACCGGCAAGTGTCGAATTGGTATCGCCATACACCAGAACCCAATCGGGTTTATGCTTGAGTATGGCAGCTTCCACTGCTTCAAGCATGCGCCCGGTCATGGCACCATGGCCGCCACCGTGGATGGCGAAATGCTCATCGGGCAGGGGAATATCGAGTTCACGAAAGAACACGTCCGACATCATCGGATCGAAATGCTGTCCGGTATGGACGAGTATTTCAGAGAAATCGGAACTCGCACGAATGGCACGGCTTACAGCGGCGGCCTTGATGAATTGGGGTCTGGCGCCAACGACGGTGAGAATGCGGGTGCGTGTCACCTCTGCGACCCCTGTACTGAACCCTGGTAATCCGCAAGGGTGCGCTTCGCGATAGCTATCGGGTCATGCCAGCGTTCGATAAAGCTTCGCGAACGGTGCCCCAATGCAATAACCTCAGCTCTGGGCATCATGATGATGTCACGCATTACAGCCGCAATGTTCTCTTGCGTGGCATTGATCACGGGCATTTCTGTCAGCATAGCAGGCGGAACGCCACCAAAATCGCTCTCCCGGAGATAAGCGACAACTGGCTTGCCGAGCGCCATGGCCTCAAGACCGAGGCCACCATACCAGCCCGCCAGTAGTTGATCGAGAACCACATCGCACTGCGCATAGCGTGTCATTGCAGCCTCGCGCTGCAAGCCTTCGACAAGCTCCAGCCGGAAGACGTGCCCTTCACTGCGCAATTGTTCTGCGGCTGCAAGCACATGGGCTGTTCCCTTCGCACCACGGTGGCTGGGCGCATGGGCAAAAACAAGAGGGCGGGTCGCGTCGGCATCATTCCAGACGGGTTGCGTTGCCGCCACATCAAGGCTGGCATAGGGCAGGAACTGGGCCCGTTTTGGCAGAACATGCAGCAAATCCGGATTCAGTGCATAATGAAGCGGTACATTGCGGTCAAACGCGGCAATGGTGCGGCGCTTCCATGCATCCGAGTGCGGCAGGTAATAGCTGTCGCCCAGCGCAGCAGCGATGGAGGTGTCGAACAACTCCAGCGAGCGATCATGCTGGCGTGCATCGTCTCCCTGCCATGTCACGGCAAGACGTTTGCCCATGGCAGCAAGCAAGGGCAGGTCCTTGAGCCATATGGCCCGCGCATAGGCACGGCGCATCACCGCAACGGGATCACGAAAATTCACGTCGGTGAAGCCAGGAAAGGCATGCGGAACAAGGCAGCTCTGGCCAAAGGAAAAGTGCACCACATCGGCCCAGCTCATGGCTCGCCAGAGCAACCGCCAACGCGCTATTTCCCGCGCAACAAGTCCGTCGTCTTTTGCCATCAGGCATTCATCGGCCGGAAAGCCAATCGCGGTTTCTGCAATGACGACGCAGCGACTGTCCGCCCCAAGCGCCCGTTCGGCAGCGGCAAGCTGGGTTGATTGGCCGGCAACATTCCATGGGCAATGCAGCACCCTGAGCGGGCGACCGTGACGCATCGCCAATGGG
>JANNRX010000374.1:0-5196 GCA_031401875.1 Hyphomicrobiales bacterium
GGATAGATGATGAATTCCCCAGCTTTGAAACCAAGACGCTGTTGACTGGTTTTTTTCGTGCTCATTCATGCCCTCGCGATAAAGGTCAGTGCATTGCCAAAACGCTTCGGCAACAACACAATGCGTTGGTGTAGGGAGAACCCTTTCACAATGAAATGATTCCGATGCTTTGTGAGGCATCGCAATCACCAAACCAGGCAATGAAAGCAAAAGCACAGCCCTTGGTGCGCCGCAGCCTGCGCATACCATGGGTTCGGCTTGTGTAGCTTGAACGATCAATCGTCGAGCGGGCTGCTTTGCAGTTTGAACCTGACTATGAAGAAAGTATTACCACAAAATTTGGTGAAAATCAAAGGGTTCGTGGCAATTGCCGGTAACGAAGGTTAACGGCACAGGCCAAGGACAGATAAAAATAATCTCAAATCTCCCGTAATTTCAAAACAAAAAGAGGCTGGAGTTTTGCTCCAGCCTCCGAAATCATGGCATTTTCGTTGAATTATGCAGCAAGGCCCCTGAGCACATAATGCAGGATGCCTGCGTTGCGGAAATAGTCGATCTCATCGAGTGTATCGATCCGGCACACAATTGGGAGCTTTCTGACGCTGCCATCGGCCGCTGTGATCTCCGCCTCCATCTTCTGGCGCGGCTTCACCTTGTCGAGCCCCTTGATGGAAACTGTTTCGTCCCCCTTCAGACCGAGCGAAGTCCAGCTCGTGCCCTCCTCGAAGACAAACGGCACGATGCCCATGCCGACGAGGTTGGAACGGTGGATGCGCTCGAAGCTCTGGGCAATCACAGCCTTGACGCCGAGCAGGCTGGTGCCTTTGGCCGCCCAGTCGCGCGAGGAGCCGTTGCCGTATTCAATGCCGGCGAAAATCACCAGTGGCACCTTGTCCTTCTGGTATTTCATCGCGGCATCATAGATCGGCATTTCCTCTTTCGTGGGATAGTGGATGGTATAGCCACCTTCACGCCCGTTCGGACCCATCATGTGGTTGCGCAGGCGGATGTTGGCAAAGGTGCCACGCATCATCACCTCGTGGTTGCCACGGCGAGTGCCATACTGATTGAAGTCCGCCGGCTCCACCTTGTTGTCCATGAGATATTTGCCTGCCGGAGAGGCCGCCTTGATGGAGCCCGCCGGAGAGATATGATCCGTGGTGATCTTGTCACCCAACAGCCCGAGGATGCGTGCGCCTGCAATATCGCCGACGCCTGTCGCCTCATGCTTCATGCCCGTGAAGTAAGGAGGGTTCTGCACATAGGTGGAGTTGTTATCCCAGGCATAGGTCTGGCCTTCGCTTGTCTTGATTTTCTGCCAGTTGGAATCGCCCTTGAAGACATCGGCGTATTTCGTCTTGAACAGTTTCTTGGTGACGAACTTGGTGATGAAGGACTGAATTTCCTTCGAGGTCGGCCAGATATCTTTCAGGAACACCGGCTTGCCATCCTTGCCCATGCCGAGCGGCTCGGTGGTGAGGTCGATCTGCACCGTGCCCGCAATGGCGTAAGCCACGACGAGGGGCGGCGAGGCGAGGTAATTCGCCTGCGCATCGGGAGAGACCCGGCCTTCAAAGTTGCGGTTGCCCGAAAGAACCGCCGAGGCGATCAGCCCGTTGTCATTGATCGCCTTGGAAATCTCCGCCGCGAGAGGGCCGGAATTGCCAATGCAGGTGGTGCAACCAAAGCCGACAAGGTTAAAGCCGAGCTTGTCGAGGTCTTTCTGCAAGCCGGCATTGGCAAGATATTCCGCCACAACCTGTGATCCTGGTGCCAGCGAGGTCTTGACCCAGGGCTTGGTCTTGAGGCCCTTGGCCGCTGCCGCGCGGGCAAGGAGTGCCGCTCCAATCAGCACGGAAGGATTGGAGGTATTCGTGCAGGAGGTAATCGCGGCAATAACCACGTCACCATGGCCAAGATCGAAGTTCTTGCCCTCCACCTTGACGCGGCGGCTGATCTCGACCGCCTTCTTGTAGTCACTCTCCATGGCTGCAGCAAAGCCCGCTTTCACGTCTTCAAGATCAAGACGGCCTTCAGGGCGCTTCGGGCCTGCCATGGCTGGCTTCACGGTGGCAAGATCAAGCTCGAGAGTGTCTGTAAAGACCGGGTCCGGCGAGGTTGTCTTGCGGAAGAGTCCTTGCGCCTTGCTGTATTTCTCAACCAGAGCAATGCGCGCATCCTTGCGTCCGGACATGGTGAGATAATCGAGCGTTTCGCTATCGACCGGGAAGAAGCCGCAGGTCGCGCCATACTCAGGCCCCATATTGGCAATGGTCGCACGGTCAGCGAGAGTCAGATTGTTGAGGCCAGCCCCAAAAAACTCGACGAATTTCGAGACGACGCCTTTTTTGCGCAGCATCTGCACCACAACCAGCACGAGGTCCGTGGCGGTGACACCTTCCTTGAGTTTGCCGTTGAACTTGAAGCCGATGACTTCGGGCAGCAGCATAGACTGAGGCTGACCAAGCATGGCGGCTTCCGCTTCGATGCCGCCAACGCCCCAACCCAGAACGCCAAGACCGTTGATCATGGTCGTATGCGAATCGGTGCCGACGACAGTGTCGGGATAGGCGACCTCGACAGTCTCCATCTTGCCCTTCTTGTTCTTCACCTTCTCCTTCTTCGTCCATACGGTCTGGGCGAGATATTCAAGGTTCACCTGATGGCAGATGCCGGTGCCGGGCGGCACGACGCGAAAATTCTTGAACGCGCTCTGGCCCCATTTCAGAAACTTGTAACGCTCCTGATTCTGTTCGTATTCGCGCTTGACGTTCTGGCTGAGAGACTTCGCAGTACCGAAGAAATCGACAACTACCGAGTGGTCGATCACCAGATCAACGGGAACCAGCGGGTTGATCTTGTTGGGGTCTCCACCAAGCGCCTTCATGCCATCGCGCATTGCAGCAAGGTCGACCACGGCCGGAACGCCGGTAAAATCCTGCATCAGGACACGGGCGGGACGAAAGCCGATTTCGGCTTCCTTCTTGCCCTTGTTGGTCAGCCAGTGGACGAAACTTTCGATGTCTTTCTTGGTGACAGAGCGGTTGTCCTCATGGCGCAGGAGATTTTCAAGCAGGATCTTCATGGAGAAAGGGAGCGACGAAATGCCTGCGAGGCCATTCTTTTCGGCATCTTTGAGGGAATAATACTGGTAGGATTTGCCGCCCACCTTGAGTGTCTTGCGGCAATTGAAACTATCGAGTGCTGTCATCGAATTATCCTGAATTTTTATCCACTTGGGGCGGGCGACGAAACAGCGGGAGTGGACCCGCGGTATCGAAGGGCCAAAGCGCTTGAAATGCGCGCGTCGCTCCGGGGGTGCCCGGATGCCCGCACGGGAAAAGCGCGCGACGCAGCCAAATGGCAGTATAGATCAATTCTCAAAAGCCCGCTACAGCTTCAAAAGATGTTGTTTCAATTGCCCCCAGCTATGGCCTGACAATTCCCGGATGACCCGTGATCTCTGCCTGATTGCCGAAACTCTGGCCTGCGAGAAGGGCGAGCGGCTCCTGTTCAGGGATCTGTCCTTCACGCTTGAACATGGGAGCGGGCTCATCGTCACGGGACAAAACGGTGTCGGCAAGACCAGCCTGCTCAGAATCCTTGCTGGGCTGGCGCTGCCGGCATCAGGAACACTACGGATCGCAAATGCGCCATCCGACAAACCGCTTTCCGAACATGTGCATTTTCTGGGTGGCAAGGATGGCCTGAAAGCGGCGCTGACGGCACGTGAGCATATCGCTTTCTGGTCCCGGTTCTATGGCGTGCAAACGGATTCCGCTTGTGAAGCGATGCTGCAAACACTCTTCCTGGAGCAACAGGCCAATGTCCCGGCAGGGGTGTTATCCTCCGGTCAGCGACGACGGTTGGCTTTCGGACTGGCGCTCCTTGTCCCGCGTCCGATCTGGCTGCTGGATGAACCGATGAATGCTCTGGATCCGGAGATGCGGGAGCGCTTCATGTCTGTCCTCATCGCACAGCAGCTTGCGAAAGGCGGCATCGTGATCGCATCGACGCATCTGCCGCTGGGAGTACCCGGCCTGCATGAGCTCGCCTTCGCTCCGGATGGAACACATATATTCAAGAGGGCCGTGCTTTAATGCCTCTGCTCAGCGCGCTCTCTGCCCTTGTTCGCCGGGATCTGGTGATCGCTTCCCGCATTGGGGGAGGGGCGGAGCTTGGCATCGTGTTTTTCCTGTCGCTTGTGGCGATCGTACCCTTTGCCATCGGCCCGGATCAGAACACCCTGGCACGCCTCGCCCCCGCCATCCTGTGGATTGCAGCGTTGCTTGCCACGCTGTTTGGGCTGGACCGGCTGTTTCAGGCGGATGAGGAGGATGGCGTGCTGGACCAGTTCATGCTCGCCGAAGCCCCGCTTGAGCTGATCGTGCTTGCCAAATGTTTTGCCCACTGGCTGACGACAGGCCTGCCGCTGGCGCTGATGACGCCGCTGTTTGGCCTGATGCTGAACCTGCCCGCCGACGCCATGCTGCCGTTGGTCGCAACCCTTGCTGTCGGAACCCCGGCGATCACGCTGATCGGTGCCGTGGGTGCCGCAGTGACGGTGAGCCTGCGTCGCGGCGGCCTGCTGATGGCGGTTCTGGTTCTGCCACTGGCTGTGCCGACACTGATTTTCGGCGTCGGTGCCGCCAATGCCGCGATCATCGGACCCACAACCTTTGGCACACCGTTCCTGTTGCTGCTGGCGACCACGCTTTCGTCACTGGTGATCTGCCCGCTGGCGGCAGCCGCGGCGATCAGGCTGGTCCGAGGTTGATGGGTTCGTCCGGAACATCGCCTTGCGCCAGTCGTTGTACCAGAGCCAAAAGCGAGGGCGGATTGATGGGATCTTTCAGATCCCGCAATTCGTTCATGGACCACCAGCCGACTTCTTCCACGTCATCATCCTCGGTATCCGCCAAAAAGGCTGTATTGATGAAGGAGCTTTCTGTGCGCACCAGGAAATAGCGCTCCACCACGCACACCTTTTTCTGAAAGAAAGTCACGTCCTCAGAGCGATAGGCGACCTCGGGCCCGATGGGATAATCGAGACCGGTCTCCTCCATCAGTTCACGGGCAGCTGCCTCCCGCGCAGTTTCCCCCGGCTCAAGTCCGCCGCCCGGCGTGAACCAGATGCTTGTGACATGCGCATAAGGAGGCGCGACAGGCGGCGTGGTGCGATAGCGGATCAGCAGC
>JANNRX010000375.1:0-1535 GCA_031401875.1 Hyphomicrobiales bacterium
CGCATCCGCCCGGCCGGGAAGAAGGAGTTCGAGCGGCGGACCGACGCCTCGCTGAAAGGCAGTTTGAGCACTCATCAGCTGGAAGATAGCAATTGGAGGCTGATTGGCAAGAGCCGGGATTTCCAGGGCTGACGCATCAAAAAATGCGGAGGAGAAAAATCAGCAGGTGTGACATTTTGTCCTGGTACGATTTCTGTACATGCATAGTTGGAGTGGATGCCAAACACGCATCAGCCTCAACTCACCTTGATCGACCACCTTAAACAAATACCCGATCCCCGCGTCAATCGCACGCGGTATCATGAACTCACCGACATTCTGGTCATCTCCATTTGCACCTTGTTGTGCGGCGGCGAGTCGTTTTATGACATGGAAGAGTTCGGCAAGGCAAAACAGGAGTGGTTCGCCACGTTCCTTTCATTGCCTAACGGAATTCCCAGCCACGACACCTTCACCCGTGTTTTCTCGATCCTCGATCCCACCAGCTTCCAGGACTGCTTCATGCGCTGGACGCAAAGCCTGCGTGAGGTGATCGACCGCGAAATTGTCGCCATTGACGGCAAAGCCCTGCGCCACGCCCGCGAGGCGGGTGAAGACATCCGCTACATCGTCAACGCATGGGCCGGAACCAACCGCCTCATTCTCGGACAACTCAAAGTCCCCGACAAAACCAACGAGATCACCGCGGTCCCCACGCTCCTGCGCGCCTTGGAGCTAACAGGTTGCATCGTCACCACCGACGCCATGGGCTGCCAGAAGAAGATCGCCCGCGAGATCATCGAAGCGGACGCCGACTATGTCCTTGCCCTCAAAGGCAACCACGAAACCGTCCATGAAGAAGTCGTATCCTTCCTCGGTCATGAAATCGCCCGCCATGCCGCACCCGCGCCGCCGAGAATGACAGGCACCCCCGAACCAGCCATCACCTTCGCCTCGTTAGAAACCGCCGACAAAGGCCACGGGCGGCTGGAAATCCGCCGCTATTATCAAAGCACCGATCTGGACTGGTTCGCCGATCTGGACGAATGGGAAGGCTTGAAGAGCGTCGGCATGGTCGAATCTATCCGCGAGATCAAGGGAGTTCAAAGCATCGAGAGACGCTATTACCTCTCCAGCCTTGCCTTGGATGTGGGACAATTCGCTGTGGCGGTTCGTGAGCATTGGGGAGTGGAAAACTCCTGCCACTGGGTGCTCGATGTGGTGATGCGAGAAGACCAGAGCCGGGCAAGAACCGGTTTTTCGGCCGAAAACCTCGCTACGCTCAGGCGCATGGCCATCAACCTGCTCAACCAGGAGAAAACCAAGAAACGAGGCATCAAGGGCAAACAGCTCAATGCCTCATGGGATCACAGCTACCTCCTGCGCCTCCTCAATTTTTAGATGCGTCGGCCCTGCCATCATGAAGGCTTGGATTCGGTGCTGGTGACCCCGTGGGCAAGGCGTGGTATCCGGGGAGGCTTCGGGGTTAATTTGGTTCGACCAAGGCCCGTGAGGACCGCGTCAAGGGCGGGGTGGATGCGTCTGTGAGGTGGGAA
>JANNRX010000376.1:0-6521 GCA_031401875.1 Hyphomicrobiales bacterium
GCAAAAGCGCCATCTGCCGCTCCCCCGGCGAACGCGCGACGCGGTTCAGGAAAGACGCCAGTGCTTTCACATCGCCACCCGCTTTCGACATGATCTCGATGGCAAAATCATCCGCCTGGGCTTCGTTCTCGCGTGAATAGCGGTTACCCAGCAGAAACTTCGAAGCAATGATCAATGCGCCGGCTCCGGTGAAATCCCCGAGGAGAGTGCCGATCAGAAACGAGACGCCGCCCGCATGGATAAGACCGCGCATGGCATCACGATGGGCCATATGCCCCAGTTCGTGCGCAAGCACGCCCGCGACTTCATCTGGTCCCTGCGCTTTTTCGATAAGGCCTCGCAGCAGCAGGATTTTCCCGCCCGGCAGATTGAAAGCATTCTCCATGGCAATATCGACGACCTTGACCTCGACAGGTCCCGGAAGCACGGCCTTCGCGGTCAGTTGATCCACCATGCGTTGCAATGCCCGAGTCCCCTCTGTCATCCTGTCCGCAGAGCAGAAACGGGGATCGCTCCCTGCGAGTTGCAGCAGAATCTGCCCCTCCACGGCCCTGCCCAGCGAGACCTCGGTTTGCCAGGGAACCAGTGGCGCAAGACGCGTGGCAAGTGCAGGTATGCCATAGACAATCATCAGGCCGATGGAGACAACCGCCGCCATCGACCAACCGATAACGCGTCGCATTGTCTGGCTGCGCTCTTTCGCGGTTCCCGCCAACGATGGGGCACGCGTTATCAGCGCTGCGGTAAATTCTCCGGCAGGAATTTCAAGCTGCTCGCCGGTATGGCTGCCGCTTTCCTCGCGATGAAACCGCAGAGGAGAGGCGCTGTCGTCACTCAACCTTATGCTGCCATAATGCCAGAGGAATGCCGGACCATCATCGATGCTGAGATTCAGCCCCTTGCCGGTCAATGCGAGCTGCGCCCGGCGTGGCAGTGGCCGCAATCCATCAAAATAGACTGCTTCACTCTCCATCATACACCGCCAAAATCAAGGGCATCGGCAAGACCCTCGCCTGTCGCCGTCTCGTCATGAACCTGCGTCCCGATAATGCTGTCGGCCGCGTCAAGATTGCTGATCCACATCGTGGCCGCTGCATGGCGCCAGAAACCCTGATTCAACACCAGCTCCTTCACACAGCTGAAGACAAGGAAGGAAAAAAGATAGGTGATAGCGAGTGTAATGAGCAATCCTGTCTGGCTCACCCTTCCCTGAATGACCCAAAAAAACAAGGCGCTGCCCAGCAGCAGCATGGCGAAAACAAACCCGAGCATCAAGCCGCCAAATTTCAGGAACAACTTGTAATAGACACTGGTCCTTAGCCTGGAATAAAATGTCACCGGGCCAATTCTCGTCCCTTCGACAAAGACACGAAACTCCTGCGCCCGATACCAGGGCCATAAGGCAAACGGCCATAACATGCCGAAAAGCATCAGAAACACTGTTTCCGGCTCGACCTGATAAATCCCGGTGACCGGGTGTATCACGCCCCTGGTCACCGTCTGATAGACAGCAAGACCAAGCATTGCGCATGTCCCGCCCCAGAGCAGAAACCAGCGTTTCAAGGGAGCCCGTGCCTCAGGGGAAAACTGCCCCTCGGCGCTACCAAAGCGCGTATTGTTGATGCGGTAAGCCTCCAGCGAGCGCCGCATCAGCGGGAAGAGCAATCCCAGTGTCACGAGCGTAAGCAGCGCCCAGAACGCTGACTTGAATGCGTAAACCCAGGCAGAACCAGCCTGATCGAAGCGTACACCTCGCCAGACAGTCCGCGTCAGGCGGTAGCGACGCGAGCGATAAGCCCCGTACTGGATCAGAAAGGCGATAATCACGGCAGAAAGGCTCGTGACACTGTTGCCCAGTTCCTCCCCGGCAAAAAGGCCAAGCAAGGCACCCAGAAAATAAAGCGGAAGCACCACGGCAAGAGCGAACAGAAAACCGATCAACTTTTCTCTCGGATTGCCGCGATATTCAAGTCCCTGACCACCGACGATACTGTGCCGCCAGTACCAGCGACGCAGATCCGTCTTGTACCAGAACCGGTAGATGCCAAGCGTCAGGATGGTCAGAAGACTGCCTCGCCAGACCAGAGCACCGAGATTGCTGCCTGCCGCAACACACGGGCTCATCGAAGCATCCACGCTGATCACTGATGCTTCTGCGATACCTGGTCCTGTGGGACCAACCTTGATGATCGCGTCCATCACTTGCTTCTCCAGCCTGCCGGAATGCCCTGATCTCTGGGTCAGGACTTGTATGCAGGACTCTCCGTCATCAGGTTACATCACTAGCCTGCTCCAGGCTGACTGTGAAGCAGCTGCCTTTTCCGACCTTGCTGTCGATATCCAGCTTCCCGCGATGGCGGGCGACAATATGCTTGACGATGGCAAGGCCAAGGCCTGTTCCGCCCGCATCACGCGAGGCCGCGACATCCACCCTGTAAAATCTCTCGGTCAGGCGCGGGATATGCTCGGGTGCAATACCGGGGCCCTTGTCACTGACCCAGGCCCGCATCTGGTTATTCTCGTAAACAGCGGCACCAACCTCGATGGAACCGCCTGATCCGCCATATTTGATGGCGTTTTCGATAAGGTTCTCAAAAATCCGGAGCAGTTCGTCACGATCTCCGATCACCATGAGTGTCGAAGCAGTGAAAACAGGCGTGATCTCAAGGCCGCGTTCCTTGGCAAGCGGCTTCAGCGCATCGACGATCTGGAGGATAACCCCGATAATATCCACGATTTCACGGGGCCGGACATGGGCATTGAGCTCGATATGGGAAAGCGAGAGCAGATCATCAATCAGCCGCGCCATGCGCTTGGACTGCGCCTCCATAATGCCAAGGAAATGATCCCGCGCCTTGACATCATTGCGGGCTGGTCCTTTCAGGGTCTCGACAAACCCCATCAGGGATGCAAGCGGGGTGCGCAATTCATGGCTGGCATTGGCAATGAAATCCACCCGCATGCGCTCAAGGTGACGCCCGGCCGAGCGATCATCAAACACAACCAGCGTTCCTGAATCTCCTGCACGCGCCACGTCAACGGCAAAGAAGCGCTCGACGGGAAGTCGATCAAGAATCTCCAGCTGTCGCGTTTTACCATCAGCAAGTGTCAGGGCAACAGTGTCAAGAAGTTCCGGGTTGCGCAGTGCAAAACTCAAGGGCTGGTCAATTTTCAGAAAGGGAAACAACCGCGCCGCTGCCGGACTGAAGCCCTCAACCGCACCATCCGCATCGATCAGGATGGTGGCCTGTGGAAGTGCTTCCAAGATATCATTGACGCGAAGGGCCATCTTTGTTCTCCCGTGCCGTGCTGTCGTTTCTGAAAAAATCGACTTGCGCCATATCTGTCTTCAGAATGCGCGAGCGCAGCAGGATCTCCCGCCCCGCGAGCAACCCAAGCGCAACGATGAACGGGACAATGTAATACCAGACGCGGAAAAGCAGCAAAGATCCCAGAAGCTGCTCCGATGGAATGCCCGGCAAGGCAAGCAGGATAGTCGCTTCAAAGACTCCGATTCCTCCGGGTGCATGACTGACAATGCCAAGGATGCAGGCAAAGACGTAGGCCGCTATGAAGGTTCCATAGGCAATCCCGTAGCCTTGAGGCAGCAGCAGATACAATGCGGCTCCTGCGGCGCAAACATCAAGAGCACCAATGCTCAGTTGTGCCAGGCTGACCTTGAGATCGGGCAGGCTCATCGACCAGCCCTGGAAGGTCAAGGTTCTTGATTTACGCGACACCCAAACGAGATAGGCGATGACACCTCCAAGAATACCAGCCCCAATCACGAGATTGACCGGGACAGGCAATCGACTGAGCTCGGAGACAGCAGCGGGTTTCAGCAGCAGGCAAATGCCCAGTACAGTAGCCATCCCCAGCCAGAAGGTGACTCCCGCAATCAGGGTAAGGCTGGCGATTGTCTTTGCCCCGACGCCAATGGTCGAATAGATCCAGTAACGCACCGTGCCCGCCGTGATCAGCGGAAAACCGAGCGTGAAACTGACAGCATAACTGGTGTAGGAGCCCAGAGCCGTCGTCCGGTAAGGCACTTTGACGCCAAGTTGGCGGAAGCCAAGCGCGTCATAGGCGGTGAGCAGCGTATAGCTCAAGATGACGCAAAGGACAGCCAGAATGATTTGCCGGTAACTCGCTGCCGCGAAGGCCGCCCTGATCTCGGCAGCATCCAGTTCCTTGACGATAATAGTCAGAACCACCATCGAAATGGCAAAAAGCCCTAGACTTGCGATCAGACCGACAGTCTTAAGCCGTCGGTTTTGCGGCAGTGACAACGATTGGACTTCCAACTCAAAACTCCGCAATGGATTTGTCACATAAGACTTTGCCATGACGGAAACAAGACAAGGAGGACAAGACTCGTTACCCGAAAATGTCATGACAAGTCTGATAGCAACAGCTTGGCTTAACTGTGTCAGCCCACCGTTTCTTCGCGCAGCATCTCGAGGTTGAGCCATTCCTCTTCCGAAGCCGCCAGTTTTCCCTGCAATGCCGCCAGCATATCGGCTGCCTTGTCATACCGCGCACGATCACGGGTATAGATGCCAGGTTCGGCCAGAACCGTCTCAAGCTTGGCGATATCCCGGCTGATTGCCTCCATCAAACCAGGCAGTTTCTCCAGCGCATGGCGCTCCTTGAACGAGAGTTTCCTTGCAGCGGAGGGCGCAGAAGATGTCACACCAGCAGAAGCATCCTTTGCAGCGCCCCCACGCGTCATCGTGGGTTTTGCTGCGATAACCGGCTTTGCCATGACACCCGCTCCGCGCTGGTTCACCATATCGCTGTAACCGCCGGCATATTCCACCCAACGACCCTTGCCTTCCGCCATCAGCACAGAAGTACAGATACGATCGAGAAAATCGCGGTCATGGCTGACGAGCATCACGGTGCCCTTGTAGTCGATAAGCATCTCCTGCAGGAGATCGAGCGTTTCAAGGTCAAGATCATTGGTCGGCTCGTCCAGAACCAGCAAATTCGATGGTTTGGCCAAAGCCCTCGCCAGCATCATGCGGCCTCTTTCGCCGCCTGAAAGCACCGAGATGGGCGTGCGCGCCTGCTCTGGCGAGAACAGGAAATCCTTGAGATAGCCCATGACATGGCGCGGCTCGCCGCCAACCTCGATGATATCGCCCCGGTTATCCGTCATCGCCTCTTTGAGCGTGAAGACCGGATTCACATTCTCGCGTTTCTGATCCAGCGTAGCCATTGCGACACTCGCTCCCACCTTGGCCATGCCCTCATCGGGCGCAAGCACGCCGGTCAGCAGATTGATCAGCGTTGTCTTGCCAGCACCATTGGCACCAACGATGCCAAGACGATCACCATTGGCAATGCGGATCGAGAGATTACTGACAATGCTCTGGCCCTCATAGGCTTTCCAGATCGCCTTGGCTTCGATGACGAGCTTGCCGCTTTCTTCCGCTTCCGAAACAGTGAGTGTCACCCCGCCTTGTGCGCCACCGCGGGTTTTCCAGCTCGTTCTGAGTTCCTGCAACAGGCCAAGCCGCCGGACATTGCGCTTGCGACGTGCCGTGACACCGTAGCGCAGCCAATGCTCCTCCTGCACGATCTTGCGGGCCAGCTTCTGGTTGTCGCGCTCTTCTTCTTCGAGAACATCATCGCGCCAGCTCTCGAAAGCGTCAAAACCCCGCTCCATACGGCGGACCCTGCCCCGGTCCACCCAGAGGGTGGCCTCGGAGAGGCTGGCGAGAAACCGCCGGTCATGGCTGATCACCACGAGGCCGGATTTCAGGCGGGCCAGAACGCCCTCCAGCCATTCGATGGCAGGCAGATCAAGATGGTTCGTGGGCTCGTCCAGCAACAGGATATCGGGTTCGGGGGCGAGGGCGCGGGCCAGCGCCGCACGGCGCGCCTCTCCGCCTGAGAGACGCCCCGTCTCTTCCTCGCCGGTCAAACCAAGCGCATCCATGAACTGCGTGGCACGGTAGGGATCATCCCCCTCACCGAGGCTCGACATCACGTAATCACTGGTCGTGGCGAAAGCGGAAAGATCCGGCTCCTGCATCAGATATTGTACGGTTGCACCCGGATGCACAAAGCGCTCGCCGCGATCCTGCTCGATCATTCCAGCCGCGATCTTGAGCAGGGTTGATTTTCCCGAGCCGTTGCGCCCGACAAGGCAAAGCCTGTCGCCGCGACCGACGGCAAGTTCTGCCCCGTTGAGAATCAGATTGCCGCCGAACCCATGACGAATATCCTTGAGATGAATGAGCGGTAGCGACATAGGCTGATACAGCAAACCTTCTGGCGTGGACGAAGGTTGCCCGCATCGCAGGAACCACCCGTTTTGGCAACGCCCATTCCTATCCTGACCGCTGACGATCAGCGCATCGAGGCCTATCGTGATGTCCGTGAGCGCGATCTCACCGGACGGCAAGGCCTGTTCGTGGCCGAAGGCGAGGTGGTGTTGCGGCTGATGCTCAAGCGCAGTCATTTCGCCCTCGAATCGGTGTTGCTGTCGCGTCGCAGAGCGCAGGCCTCACCGG
>JANNRX010000377.1:0-2537 GCA_031401875.1 Hyphomicrobiales bacterium
CCCATGATGAGAAGATATTTTCTCGACTCGACCGGATGGTTCACCTGCGGGATGGGCGGATTGTGACCAACAATTGACGTCCCACGTTGCCCCGCGACCTCGAATATTGAAGCAGTATGGGCATAGAACGAACGGCTGAAAATTAGCAATGTGTGAGCTTCGTGTTTCGCGACGACGTCAATGCGACGGCTATCGCGTCCTAGTCTAATTGATGCGCCAAAGCGGGCTGGCATTGACCTGCCCCCCAAGTTTTATCCAGTTCTGAGTTCGCTCTGAGGGTTGGATTTTGGGTTTGCGTTGCGGGGAGCGTCGGGATCTGGCGCGGAGCCCTTGGCAGAGCGTAGTGCCAGATCACGGCGCGGGTGGAAGGTGCTGGCGAAGGCCGATGGCGTCTGCCAGTTCAGTTTCGAATGCGGGCGGGTGCCGTTGTAATCCGCCCTCCAGATCGACAGGGCACCCCGAGCCTGTGCCAGTGTCGTGAACAGCGTCTCGTTCAGGAACTCGTCGCGCAGCCGCCCATTGAAGCTTTCGATGAACCCGTTCTGCATCGGCTTGCCGGGCGCAATGTAATGCCACTCGACCTTGGCCTCGTCCGCCCAACCGAGGATGGCGTTGGAGGTGAACTCTGTCCCGTTATCGCTGACGATCATCTTCGGCTTGCCACGACCGGCAATCAGTTGATCGAGTTCGCGCGCCACCCGAACACCGCCAAGCGATGTGTCTGCCACAAGCGCCAGGCATTCGCGCGTGCAATCATCCACGATGGTCAGGATGCGGAAGCGGCGACCATCGGTGAGCTGATCCGAGACGAAGTCCAGGCTCCAGCGTTCATTGGGCTTGAGCGGGATCAACATGGGTGCCCGCGTCCCGATGGCCCGTTTGCGGCCACCACGACGGCGAACGGTAAGCTTTTCCTCCCGATAGAGCCGGAACAGCTTCTTGTGGTTCACAAGGTGGCCCTCGCGCCTGAGCAGCACGTGAAGACGCCGATAGCCAAAGCGCCGCCGCTCATGCGCAATGGCCCTCATGCGTTCGCGCAGCGCGGCATCATCAGGCCGAACCGTCTCGTACCGTCTGGTCATCCGGCACATGCCGATGGTTTTACACGCCCGCCGTTCGCTCATCCCGTGGTTCGCCACCAAATGCGCGACAGCTTTCCGCTCAGCAGCAGGCGTCACCATTTCTTTCCCAGCAAATCCTTCAGCGCCACATTGTCGAGCATGACGTCTGCCACCAGGCGCTTCAGCTTGGCGTTCTCGTCCTCAAGCTGCTTCAGCCGTTTCGCTTCCGACACATCCAGCCCGCCATACCGGGCCTTCCATTTGTAGATGCTGGCATCGCTGACACCGTGCTTGCGGCAAAGATCAGCGACCGAGACCCCCGCTTCGTGCTCCTTCAGGATGCCGATAATCTGTTCTTCCGTAAATCGACTGCGCTTCATGTTCTGGTCCTCAGGTTGGGCCAGAACGAACTACAAACCGGATTAAGGCGCGGGGGCAACGTCAAAAGCTGACGTGGGCGGGCTTACGAATTGTAGTATAAATTTTGCAACACATAGAGACGCTCCTGCTATTTCCAGACAGAATGCGCTAATCTCAAGAAACGTCAATCAGGCTACAACGTGATTGACAGCACGAAAAAAAACACTACATTTTTTATTCTCTTCGAGGCTTGATACTCATCAAGTTAGACATCCTTTCATGTGCCAACATAAAATTCAATAGCGCTTTAATATTGATATTAATGCCCATATATCATAATTATACAAATACTATGCAATTTTATAAACATTCCTGCCATGTGGGATTATTGTATTTTTCTTCGGCAATCCAGCGCTGCTCATCACACGCTAAAAAGCGGGAAAGCCGACCGCATGGCACGCAATGGCGCCTTTGTCCCGTAAAGCATGCAGAAATCCATGGTTCAGCAGGTGATCACCAACGTTGGTGATCAGGATAGACAGCGATCCGCCGCCAAAGCTTCTCGATAACAGCATGCACCCGCGCGCCTGGATTGCCGAAATAGCCATGAATACGCTGCTGCAAATCAGTTTTTAGCGGCGTCCCTCCGGATTTATCCCCGGATCAAGTCGAAAAGCCGTTGCAGGCGCGAGATCATCGCTCTGAAGAGATTTGAAGCTGCTGCGGCAAGGTAACAACTGAGGTTAGCCTGACAAGACGGATAAGGCCATCTTACCGCCAATGATTTGGTGTCAGCCCCGACGGAATTGGCGTGTCCGGGACGGGCTGCAGACAGTGCTGACAGTGCTGACGGCCGTTTTCTGATAGTAGCGCCTCCCGGGCGCCGTCCTGACAGGCAAGAAATAAAACAATCACACTTAGATCACCGTCTCTTCCTGAGCGCCTCCCGGGTGGGGCCCTTCGAGGCAAGAATTGAAAACACCCTGCTCTCATTTGATACGGCAAGCCGCGCGTTAACACCGATTCTATTGAAGTCACAGATAGCTGCGTCGAGGCGACGAGAAGAATCCCCCTGAAAATCTGCAAACTTAAGAAACCTCGACTCTACGGCCAAAG
>JANNRX010000378.1:0-4138 GCA_031401875.1 Hyphomicrobiales bacterium
AGGTGACAATGGTGGCGCTTTCGCCGGGCGTGTTGAGCGGGATCGAGGTGGTCGAGCCGCCATACATCGCGCCGTAATAAATGCCTGCGAACAGGATCATCGCCGCCGTCGGTTCAACCTTGTAGGTGATCGGCAGAAGCAGCGCGATGGTGAGCGCCGGGCCAAGCCCCGGCAGAACGCCGATGGCGGTGCCGACAGTGACGCCAACAAAGGCCCAGAGAAGATTGATCGGCTGAAGCGCAATGCCAAAGCCGTTGATCAGATGTTCGAAGGTACTCACAGCAACCTCTCGATCAGACCCGATCCGATCTTGTAGCCAAGCACGCGATCAAAGCCGACATAGGACACCACCGCGAGGGTGAAACCCACGAATGCATCGCGCGCCAGTTTCGCGCTGCCGAACGCTTTCGCCGTACAAAGGAAAAGAATGGTCGATGTGATGATGAAGCCGAGAGTCTCGATCAGCGCCACATTGATCACAAGCCCAGCCGCCAGCCAGAGGCCGCCTTGCCAGTCAATCTCACCGAAATCATCGGTCTCATGGCTCCAGCCGCCGCCAAGTGCATCCTTCATCAGGAACAATCCCATCACGACGAGCATCGCGGAGGTGGCCCAGGCAAAGGCGCGAGGGCCGACGGCTGCGTAAAGCGATTCCGGGATGAGTGTCGTCTGCCAGGCTGCGATCAGGCCGAGGGCGACAATGCCGATGGCGATGGCCATGTCGCCCTTAGCAATGCCAGCGGGCGCGGCCTTGGCTTCATCTTGCATGGTCATCCTCGCCCCCGATTACTCACCCGCTTGTCCTTCTCCCGCGAGGGGAGAAGGACGATGGCGTTACGCCGCGAGGCCGAGATCCTTGAGGATGCCGGTGATACGCTCGATCTCCGCCTTGAGGAAGTCACCATAGGGGGCACCGGAGAGATAGACACCCGTCCAGTCCTTCTTTACCAGTTCGGCCTTCCATGTCGGTCCCGCCACCATCTTGTCGAACATGGCGATCAGGGCCGATTGCTGGGCCGCTGTGATGCCCGGAGCGCCGAATACGCCGCGCCAGTTGAACAGTTCCACATCAACGCCCTGCTCCTTGAAGGTGGGAACATCAACGCCTGGCAGGCGCTTGTCGGCGGAGATGGCAATGGCGCGCAGCTTGCCGGCCTTGATCTGCTCGGAGAATTCACCATAGCCCGAGATCCCGGCTGAAACCTGCGAACCAAGCAGAGCGGCCTGTGCCGGTCCGCCGCCTGCGAAAGCCACGTAAGCGACCTTCTTGGCTTCAATACCCGACGCTTTGGCCATCAGGCCTGCAAGGATATGATCCGAACCACCAGCGGAGCCGCCTGCGATCGAGACCTTGCCCGGATCAGCCTTGAAGGCCGTCATCAGATCACCAAGGGTCTTGAACGGAGAAGCGGCTGGAACCACCAGCGCCAGCGCTTCGCCTGTGAGGCGCGCAATCGGCGTCAGATCGGTCATCTTGACCGGCGATTTGTTGGCGATGAGCGAGCCCACCATCACCATGCCGCCGACCATGACCGCGTTTTCGCGGCCTTTCTTGGAGCCCAGAAACTTCGGCAGGCCGACCGCGCCGCCGGCACCTGGCGCATGCTCGAACTGGAAATTCTGCGCGATACCATCGGTACGCAAGGCGAGTTCGATGGAGCGTCCTGTCTGGTCCCAGCCGCCACCGGGGGCAGCAGGCACGAAAATTTCAAGAGAGCTCAAACCTTGTGCAGCGGCAGGAAGGCCGAATGCGCCAGCAGCGCCTGCTGCAAGGCCAAGCTGAAGGGTATGGCGGCGTGTGATCATGGTCATGCTCCCGTTGACGGATCTCTTGATCGATCCTTTTATCACGTTAACTCTATGTGGTATCAGAAAATGAGGGAAGCGCCTTTTCTGGTTATTTCAAAAAAATACGGTGCTTGTCCTGCAATCCCATAAACGCGGCAAGGATGACATTCTCTTCGATCATCCGCGAGGCTGTACGGCCACCCTTGTCCAGCGCGGTGCTGATCTGGGCTTGCGAGAGCGGGCCAACGTCCGTTGTCACCAGCACTGCACCAAGATCGCTGTCGGGATCGAGTGCGACAGCCGGAGCACGAGACACGGCTGAAGCATGGGCATCGACAGCATTGCCAATCATCGTTGCGGCCGCATCGGCATCTGCGGCGCATTTCGCCAGCACCGTCACGGCATCGGCAATACCCCGTGAGAACGAACGCCCACGCCAGCCGCTGGTGGCGATGCCGCCGATGCCGGAAGCATGGGTGATGCTGATCACGCCATCCGGTATTGCATTGGCAAGATCGGCGACGAGGCCGATCTTGAGTATATGGCCTTCGGCCACATGCACCGCGATATCACCACCATTGTTGACGTAGAGCGTGGAGAGCGTGGGCGAGGCCGCCAGCATAACCGCCTTGATCTCATCCGCCACTGCACCGGCAACGGCGGCCATGGGCGTGATGAAACAGGCACGATGTGGCCAGCAAGCCTCACGCATGCGTCTGGCGACAGGGGAGTTGAAAGCCGGTTGCTTGTCTTTAAGCGGTTTGCGCAGAAGAACCAGTTCTGCAGCCAGTTCGCCAAGCATGCTCTCAAATCGTCCAATAGCGGCCTGATAGGCTTGTGCAACCTCTTGCGCGGCCCCTTCCGCCTTGATGATCAGGTCAATGGGGCCGTGCTGGAGGTGCAGGCGCGCGCCGGGCAGAGTGCCGATCTGCGGTTGGCTCAATGGCACCTCCTGAGAACCCTCCACCCATGTGGGGGAGGGCAGGGAGGGGGATCTCTGTGCGAGCTGGTGGCGGTCAGAGTGAGGCACTGGCGCAGGTGCCAGTTCACCCGGCATTGCGGTCTGCATCGATGGCCCCCTCTTTGTCTCTCCCCCACGAGGGGGGAGAGGACACTGTGCCGGAGAGGCGCGGTTCACCCGCCGGCCTTGAGCGGCCATGGGTTGCGCTGCCCGATGTTCTCGACGCGGGCATCCCGGCCATAAGCCTTGATGATTTCTTCAACCGGGATAATCTCACCCGCATGGCCGCCTGATGCTTCGTAGAGTGCCCGCGGCAAGGTGAATTCCATGGGAGCCACCAGCGCAGGCGTCGGCACGGAACCAAAGGCGTTTTTCGGCAACAGCGAAACATCGACCATGACCGTGATTCCGCCGCCGGGCCAGAGAATGGCAGGAGCGCCGCCCAGCGTCACGCGCGTCGTTCCATCCTGCACAGATCGGGTGAGAAGAACCGGATTTTCCGTTACACCCGCCCTCAGGCTGCCACCTGCACCTGCCATGAACAGTATCGTGCAGACCGATGCTTCACAATTCTCACCAATACGATCGACGACTGTCCGGACTTCTGCCGGCATGCTGGCGGGAACGGGTGTCAGTGTTTCATCCAGCACGCACCAGAGCGCGTCCTCGCCCGTGGTCGAGGTCAGCAGCAGGCGCAGGCCAGGCCAGGCTGTCGCCGGGTCAATTCTCTGGATGATTGACAGGGGATCGGTGATATCCGTTCCGCCCCATCCCATGCCGGGACTGGCCACCTGAAAGTAGCGACCGGGCGTGGATTTTCGCCCTTTGACGCGGATGCCGGCAGGGCGCATATCCAAAACCCGGCCCGCCTGATGCTCGGTCAGCACACCGGTGATGTGGTCATCGACCACAATCACCTCGTCGACATGTCCCAGCCATTGCTTCGCGAAAATGCCGATTGTGGCCGAGCCGCAACCGACACGCATGCGGCTTTCAGCCTTGCCATCCACGATAGGGGCTGCCCCAGCCTGCACGATGACGCTGTGTCCGCCGTCAATGACAAGCTCCACCGCTTCACCGTTACACAGCTTCAACAGCGTGTCGCAGGTGACGTTACCTTCTTTCTTGCTGCCGCCGGTGAGGTGATGCACTCCGCCGAGCGAAAGCATCTGCGAGCCATATTCGGCGGTTGTCACATGCCCCACCTGTTCGCCCTGGCAACGGATCGCAGCGGTTTCCGGGCCGAGATGCCGGTCGGTGTCGATCTTCACCTTGACGCCACAATAGCTGAAGATACCCTCGGTCACGACCGTGACTGTATCCACTCCCTCATGCTGCTGGCTGACAATAAAGGGTGCGGGCTTGTAATCGGGGTAGGTGGTGCCCGCG